>NZ_JACVVF010000007.1:0-152254 GCF_016648095.1 Pseudomonas sp. S32 | reverse complement strand
CAATACTAATTGCCCGTGAGGCTTGACCATATAACACCCAAGCAATTTGCTGAAGCAGATTGCGGTGGTGAAGACGCTACGAACCGAAAGTTCGCGATTCACAAGCATCACATATCCGGATTCGCTGGAGTGTCTATCAAGACCTTCTGGCAACAGAATTTCTTGACGACCATAGAGCATTGGAACCACCTGATCCCATCCCGAACTCAGTAGTGAAACGATGCATCGCCGATGGTAGTGTGGGGTTTCCCCATGTGAGAGTAGGTCATCGTCAAGATTCATTTCGCAAAACCCCTATCTGCGCATGCAGGTAGGGGTTTTGTCTTTGTAGCGCTCTAAAAGCCAATGCAGACTGCGTGGTTGGGCACAGAATCCGGGCTTGTATACAGGCGCAGGCACATCAGATGCGGGGTTCCTAGACCCCCTTCCGCAACAGCTATGTTAGTGTGCCCCTACGTTCCACTTCCCAGGATGCCTGTACATGCTCCCCACGCTCACTGATAAAGAGCTCGACCGCCTCGAAGACTTGCTCATCACCTACGGTAACGATTACTCCGTACTCAACCTTGCGGAGCTCAATGGCTTCTTCACCGCATTGGCCAGCTCCCCGTCGACTGTGCAGCCCGGGGAATGGTTGCCTGCCGTGGCCGGTGGCAGCGTACCGAAGTTCAAGAAGCCGGCCCATGAGGAGGCCTACACGGCCCTGATGCTGCGCTATGCCAGCCAGGTGGCGGAGCAGTTGGAGGAAGACGTCGACCACTTCGTACCGCTGTTCGAAGAAACTGAAAGCGAGCAGGGGCCTGTCACAGTGATGGAAGAGTGGTGTTTCGGTTATATGCGCGGCACACAGGTTGCCGCTTGGCCTGCACTGCCCGCCGCGCAAGAGCCACTGCTGAAGGCTATTTCGCTGCACGGGCTGGAAGATAACGTAGAACTGCTCGATCAGATGTCCGAGCAGGATATCCAGGCATGCGTGCCTCAGGTGATCAATGCCGTGCGCAAACTCTATGCGTTTCAGCATTCGGCAACGTGAGCTGAAATCTTAGCCCGACGGTTGCAGGTAGGCGCCAGTGCCCTCAACTGCAGGCGGGGAGGGCGAGACGCTCAGCGGCGTGGGTATCTTGAGCGGCTCATCCGCAGTAGGCGGCAACCCTGCCAGCCGGTGCATACTGGGCTTCAACGCTGGATACAGGTCGCAATAGACCGAGAACAGCTGATCGTATAACGCCTGGGTGCGAGGGTTGGGCGTGGCGCGTCGTTCAAGGGTGCGCCACCCACGCACGTTGGCCAGGTCGTCAATGTCGCCCGTGGCCAGCGCTGCTAGCATGGCCGCGCCCAGCGGTGCTTCCACGGCTTGCTCGATGGTAAGCACCGGATACCCGGTTATATCGGCAATGATCTGCATCCATAGGTCCGAGGCTGCGGCGCCCCCTACCACGATCAACTCGGGGTCCAGGCGCTCGGCGCCTTGGCGACCGCGCTCAATATTATGGCGCAGGGCATAGCCCAGCCCTTCCAGTACTGCACGGTAGAGGTGCGCTCTGGTGTGGTACAACGACAGGCCTACATAAGCGCCGCTGGCCTGGGCGTCCCAGACGGGGCTGCGTTCACCCATCATATAGGGCAGGAACACCAAGCCGTCTGCCCCCGGCGGGGTTTTGCCTGCTTCGTCCTCCATCAACTGGTGCACGTCCACGCCAACGCCCATGGCGGCAGCGTGTTTTTCCCGTGTACAGAATTGCTCCCGAAACCAACTGATCGAAGCCCCCGCCGTGATGGCACCGCCGAAGATGTAAAGGTAATCGGCCGGCTTGTGCACGTAGGGCATGCTGATAAGCCCCAGTTGTGCATCTGTGCGGCGATTGACGAAACCCCAGCACATGCTGGTCCCGAGCATCGCCACATGATTGCCCGGGGTCAGCACGCCGGCTGCGAGCGTTGCCATCGCCGCGTCCACGCCACCAGCCACCACCGGAATGCCGGGGCTAAGCCCCATCAACCGGGCAGGTGAAGGCAGCAGTTCACCAATGACTTCACCTGAGTCGACCAGGCGCTGCGGCATGAGCTGGGGGTTGATCCCCAGGCGCTCGAGTAGGGGAACTGACCAGGTGCGTTGCTTGATGTCGTACACGCCACCGATATTGCCTGCCGAACTGTGGTCTACGGCCACACACCCGCTCAAGTGATACTGCACGTAGCTGTTGGGTGGCAGCAGATAATGCGTCCTGGCCCACACGTCTGGCCTGTTGCGCTTGATCCACAGCATCTTCGTGTAGCCGTAGTAGCTGTCCACACCGTTGCCGGTCGTGTCGTGAAGGTAGGCGAGGTCGATATTCTGCCGAACCCAGTCAGCTTCTGTCGTGGCTCGGCGGTCCATCCAGATGAGGCACGGGTGCAGTGGCATCATCGCTGTGTCCACCGGTATGCCCGACCCGCCGTACAGGCTGCTGACACAGATGGCTTTGATATCGCTCGGCTGGATGCTGCTGCTGGCGACGGCATTGGCGACCGCCTGGTAAACCGCCTTCAACCACACATCAGGCCACTGCTGTGCCCAGAGTGGTTCTGGCTGCTCGACCTGGTAGCCCACGGAGGCCTGAGCAACGATCGCCCCTTGAGTTGAAATCAGCAGTGCCTTGGTACTCTGCGTACCGATGTCTACCCCAACTACATAGTTCATGAGCACATCCTTTGGTTGTTTTTATTGGCTCATGTTGACGTCTACATTTTTAGCCTGGTGTGAAGGCTCAGGATTAGAGCTGGGCTAAATCGACAGGCAATGTAAACGTCAACATTGAAATAAAACTAGCACGGCATTTTTCACCTGACAATGTTGCGTGTACCCTCGACCCACCGCCTCCTGATGCTGATTCGACATGGCCAAACCTGGTAAAGCTACGATCACCGATATCGCCAAGCGCGTGAACATGACGACTGTCACCGTATCGCGAGCGCTCAACCAGCCGGAGAAAGTGAAGAAGTCGACCCTGGCGCACATTCTTGAAGTGGCCCGCGAGCTCAATTACGTGCCCAATGCATTTGCCCGCAGCCTGAAAAACCAGGAGAGCCGGTTGATCGGCCTGGTTACCGCCAGCCTGGACAATCCCTTTTATGGCGAGATCATCAAAGCGATTACCCGCGAAGCCAAGCGCCGGGACTACACCTTGATGCTTTTCGACACAGATGGCTCCCCGGCGCTTGAGGAGAAGGCAGTCGACACGCTGCTCAGCTACCAGGTAGCAGGTATTATTCTGTCAGTGGTATCTGATGCTGAAGATTATTGCCCAGCCTACCTTCCCAAGTTGGAGCAGGCCGCCATACCGGTAGTGCAGATCGACAGGAAGCTGCACGATGCCACGTTCGCCGGTGTATATCTGGATAATGAAGAAAGCGGTCTGCGGGGCATGCGGGCGGTGCTTGCCCAAGGTTATCGCCACGTGCTGGTGGTAGGTGGCCCCGCGCGCTCGGCCATCACCCAGGCCCGTCTTGCCGGGATCCGCAGGGCGATAGAGGAATGTCCAGATCCGGTTACCCTCGATGTGCTTGAGGGTGACTACACACAGGCGCCTGCATGCGACCGGACCGCGGCTTACCTGCAAGGCGGAGCGCGGCCTCAGGTCATCTTCGGCCTGAACAACCTGATGACCCTGGGCGCTCTGGAAGCGCTGCGCAGCCAAGGCCTGTCGAGGGCGGACATTCAGCTGTTCAGCATCGATCAGGTTCCGTACGCCGAACTTCATGGCGAGCCCATTGCGTGTGTCAGCCACAGTAGCTACGAAGCCGGGGCGGGCGCCATCGGCATGCTGTTCGAAGCCATAGACGAGCCCGGTCGCACCCAGGCAGACCTCACAATCAAAGGCACATTGCTTGGCTGAGGCGGCAGCCCGGGTCATCATCAACGTATTTGCTTACAAATGTAGACGTTGACATTTTGCTTGTCACGCACCTAGATTCAGCGCCGTGACAAGGCTGAACGGCCAAAGATGTAGACGTGAACATTTCTGCCCAAACAATTACAACATGCCTCACGAAGGCAAGCAGGAGCTGAATATGTCCTATCAACTGGAAGGGAAGGTTGCAGCAATCACGGGTGCCGCCTCTGGCATCGGCTTGGCCACCGCAGAAGCAATGACACTGGCGGGGGCCCACGTGGTCTTGATAGACCGGGATGAAACCGCCCTTGGGCTTGCATGTGAGCGGCTTGGGCCGCAGGCGACACCGTTGGTGATCGACTTACTGGACAACGACAGCTGTGCCACTCTGCTCAAAGGGATTGTGGATCAGGCTGGCGGATTGGATATTTTCTATGCCAACGCAGGCAGCTATCTGGGTGGCAACTTCACCGAGGCCGACCCCCTGGCCATCGACCGCATGCTCAACCTCAACGTCAACGCGGTCATAAAGAACATCAACGCTGTGCTGCCACACATGATCGCCAAAGGCACCGGCGACATCATCGTCACAGGCTCGGTCGCCGGGCATTTCCCTGTCCCTTGGGAGCCTGTGTACTCGGCGTCGAAGTGGGCCGTGAACTGCTTCGTACAAACCTTGCGCCGCCAGGTCAAAGACCAGGGCATCAGGGTTGCGGCCGTGTCCCCCGGCCCGGTCAACAGCGCCTTGCTCGCTGACTGGCCGGCAGAAAACCTGCAGAAAGCCCTGGCCCTTGGCAGCCTCATAGAACCCTGTGTGGTGGCCGATGCGGTCATGTACATGCTCACGCGCCCTCGAAACGTGACCATCCGCGACATGGTGGTGCTGCCTTCGGCGTTTGATATGTAGCAGGTATCACTCTCCCACAGGGCCAGGTGTTGCATTGAGTGTGTGCCTGCCAGTGGGAGAGGGCTCGCCCGCCCTAGGCCTTCAATCACGACTAATGGTCTTATTATTCCACCCCACGAAATTATGGATTACCCCGCACGCTGATTCCTCTGCGTTGTGATCCGGTGCAGCATGTGCTCCACCAGCCCACCCCGGTGCTGACCTGGAGTTCAAGCCATGCCTCGCCCCATCAAGCTTTACAACTTCCCCAAGTCTGGCCACGCCCTCCGTATCGAACTCATGCTCTCTCTCCTCGGGCTGCCAACCGAACAGGTGCTTGTCGACTTGGCAAAGGGGGCACACAAGCAACCGGATTTCCTGGCGCTCAACCCGTTCGGGCAGGTGCCGGTCATTGACGATAATGGCACTGTGATCGCTGACTCCAACGCCATCCTGGTCTACCTGGCCAAGCAATACGGCGAAGGGGCCTGGTTGCCGGAGGCCCCTGCGGCGGCTGCACGTGTGCAGCGCTGGCTGTCGGTGGCGGCCGGGCCGTTGGCATTTGGCCCCGCTGCGGCCCGGCTGGTTACCGTATTCGGGGCCTCGTTCAACACCGACGAAGTGATCGCCCGCGCCCACACCCTGCTCAAGGTAATGGACGCCGAGCTGGCCAAAGCACCCTTCCTCGCGGGTGATACGCCCACCATTGCTGACGTCGCCAACTACTCCTACATTGCCCATGCCCCTGAGGGCAACGTATCGCTTGAACCTTACATCAACGTGCGTAACTGGCTGGCGCGCATCGAAGGGTTGCCTGGTTTCGTGCCCATGCCGCGCACCGTCATCGGGCTGCAGACCAGCGCCTGACACCCCCGCCCCTCATGAGGAGCGCCGTTATGGAACAGCCTCAGCACCACCGCGCCTCACCCTGGCATGCGGGCGAGAAAAGCCTGCAGGAAATGGCCGGGGTAGCGGCGCGCATGGAGGCGGTCGGGCAAAAGGTCATTCGTGATCACATGCCCGAGCAGCACCGCAGCTTTTTCCAGCAACTGCCGTTCCTGGTGGCGGCCAGTGTCGATGCCCAAGGCTGGCCTTGGGCAACCCTGCTGGAAGGGCCGGAAGGGTTCATCCGTTCCCCGAGCCCCCAACAACTGACCATCGACGCCGGGTTATCAGCGGATGACCCCGCCACCCCCGGGTTGCGGCCTGGGCAGGCCATTGGGTTGCTGGGTATCGAACTGCACACGCGTCGACGCAACCGTCTCAATGGGCAGATCCGCCACTCGGCGTCAGGCGAGTTGCAGGTCACAGTGGAGCAATCCTTTGGTAACTGCCCGCGCTACATTCAGCCGCGTGACTACAGGCGCGTCGATGCGCCCGCCCAGCGGCGTGAGGAATCAACCACCCTGAACGCGGCCACCCGAACATTGATCCAGGCCGCCGATACCTTCTTCGTTGCCAGCTACGTGGAGCATGACGACGGCAAGCGCTCGGTTGATGTGTCTCACCGTGGCGGCAGGCCGGGGTTCATCAAGGTAGAAGGCAATGTTCTGACTATCCCGGACTATGCTGGCAACCTGCACTTCAACACGCTGGGCAACCTGCTGCTGAACCCGCTGGCCGGTTTGCTGTTCATTGATTTCACCAGCGGCAGCGTGCTGCAGCTAAGCGGGCACGCCGAGGTACTGCTGGAAAGCCCCGCGGTTCACATGTTTGAGGGCGCACAGCGGTTATGGACGCTGCGTGTGGAAGAGGTAGTGTGGCGCCCAGCTGCTGTTTCCCTGCGCTGGGCCCTCAAGGAGTAAGCCCGCGGTGTACCCTGCTACCGCTACCTCGAGCCCTTGGAGCCTGAATGGACCAGATCCACCTGATGAAGGTGTTTGTCGCAGTCGGTGAGCTGGAAAGCTTTGCCGCCGCCGCCCGCCGCCTGGATATCTCCCCGGCTGCCGTCACCCGTGCGGTCAGCGCCCTGGAACAACAGCTCGGGGTCAAACTGCTGCTGCGTACCACGCGCAGCGTACGCCTGACCGAAGCCGGCAGCCGCTACCTGGAGGACGTACGGCATATCCTGGCCAGCCTCCATGAGGCCAACGAAGCCGCTGCCGGCATCAACGCCAACCCTAAAGGCGAGCTGGCGGTGACCGCGCCGAGCCTGTTCGGCAAGAAATTCGTCATGCCCTGTATCGTGCGCTACCTGCAGCACTACCCGCAGGTGGATGTGTCTGCCTACTTCCTCGACCGGGTGGTGAACATGGTGGAGGAGGGCATGGATGTGGCCGTGCGCATCGGCCCGTTACCCGACTCCGGGCTCAGGGCGTTGCGCGTGGGCCAGGTGCGGCGCATGTTGTGCGCCTCGCCCGGGTATCTGTCGCGCCACGGGATGCCACGGCATCCCTCGGATTTGTCCGACCATGCCGTGATCGGCACCACCAACCTTTCCCCAAGGGCCGGCTGGCGTTTCGGGGTCACCGATGAGCCCACCCTGGTGCGCATGAAGCCGCGGCTGATGGTCACCAGCAATGATGGGGCTATTGCAGCGGCCGTCGGTGGGTTGGGGATTGCACGGCTGTTGTCGTATCAGGTCGCAGACGAGTTGGCCAGCGGCCAGTTGCAGGTGATTCTGGCCGAATACGAGGAGGCTCCCTGGCCGATTCATGTGCTGCACAGGGAGAGCAAGTATGGTTCAGCCAAGGTCAGGGCCTTCATCGACATGCTGGCGCACGAGCTGCGTATGCAGCGGTTGGATTGAGCGATCCGATGGATGCCCCCTGTAAATGCTCTGCTTGATAATGATTCTTGGTCGCGTGTAACATCGCTGCCCGTGTGATTTACTGGTATGCCGTTCCGTGTCGGATGACAAGCTCCAGCTCTACTTGGCCCACCGCGCGGCATTGCTCGACTACGCGTCGCCAATCGTGGGCTGTCGGGCCCGTGCAGAAGATGTCGTGCAGGAAGCCTGGCTTCGCTTCAGCCGGCAGGACGCGGATACGAAAATCAGCCATCCGGCCAGTTACCTGTATCGCATTGTGCGCAACCTGTCGCTTGACCACACGCGTCGTATGGCTACCGAGAAGGTCCAGCCTGGTGGCGAAGAGATGCTCACCGACCTGCCCTCCAGTTGCGCCTCACCTGAACAAGCTGTCACTCAGCAGGACGAACTCGCTGTCATCAGCCGGGCGCTCGAAGCGTTGCCCGAACGAACAAGGGTGGCCTTCGAAATGCACCGGCTGGGTGGTTTTACCCTGCAGCAGGTGGCTACCCACCTGGGCGTCTCTGTAAGCCTGGTGCACCAGCTCGTCCATGATGCATTGCGCCAGTGCATGGCACAACTGGAGGAGGATTTGTGAAAAACACTGCTGTTGGCGCGTCCTTTCCAATGGGCGGACTCTGTGCGACCCTGCGCGCCCCCGTGCCCCTGGAGACTTGCCGGACATGACGTCAGCAGACCGCGTATGCAGCCGCCGCGACCAGGCCCTGGACTGGCTACTGCGCATACAGCAGGCCCCGCACGACGCACACCTGCGTGCAGAGCTACTGCAGTGGTGCACCAGCGATGTGGCCAATGCCCAGGCCTATGCAAAGGCCGAGCGTGTCTGGCGCCTGACCGGCCAGCTTGCGCCTGCCACCGCCCAGCACTGGCCCGCACCGCCCAGTACGGCCACGGTGGTGCAACTTTCAGCCACGAGGCCACGCCGCTGGTGGCTGGGTGCAGCAGTGGCGGCCTGCCTGCTGGCCGCCGTTGCGCCATCGCTGAACCTGCGCCTGCATGCCGACTACCGCACCGCTCAAAATGAAATGCGCGATGTCACCTTGGCTGACGGCAGCGTGATACATCTGGACAGCGACACAGCTATCAGCGTGGACTACTCAGGTGATCACCGTGACGTGCGCCTGCTCGCCGGCCAGGCGTTTTTTGAAGTCATGCCCAACAAGGCCAAGCCCTTTCATGTGCGGGCCGACGATGTACGGGTGACAGTCACTGGCACCGCGTTCAACGTCCAGATACGGCCGGGCATTGTGGGTGTCGATGTCCAGCATGGCGCGGTTCGGGTTGAAGACGCAGTACGTACCCAGGTGCTGTCTGGCGCACTGGGCGCGGGGCAACGGCTGCGGTATACCCATGGCATTGCCCGGGTTCAGGTCTTCGCGCCTTCGCAGGCCGCAGCGTGGCGCCAGGGGCAGTTGGTGGCCGACGACCAGCGTATCGCTGATCTGGTGCAGGAGCTTGCCAGGTATATCCCCGGCAAGGTTTTACTGCGCGATGAGGCATTGGGTGAAAAGCGTGTCACCGGCGTCTACGACCTGCGCAAGCCTGAGGCAGCACTGCGGGCCGTGATCCAGCCTCACGGGGGGGAAGTGCACAGCTACGGCCCCTGGTTCCTGGTAATCAGCAAGCGCTGACCGCTCCGCTGAGCAGCGCGAGCACCACCCTCGAAATAAAAATTTCAGAATTTTCTGAAAATTACCCGAATTGACCCGTCTTCTTACCCGCGCGCAACAACTGATATCGATTCTTATTCATTTTTGCTGCCCGGCATGCGTCGGGGCGGGGATATAGCATGTCTCACACCATAAGCCGTAAGCCGCGTCGTGCACGTGGTTGGTCGTTGCGCCTCACCTATGTCATGGGCAGCAGCCTGCTGGGCATAGGCTGCATGCTGCCTGTGCCAGTGCTGCGGGCCGCCGAGGCCCCCACACAACTGACCCAGGTGCACGCTTTCGCTATCCCGGCGCAAAGCCTGGCCGCCGCACTCATTGCCTACGGCCAACAGAGCGGTTTGCAGGTGAGTGTCGATGCCCAGATGCTCGCAGGTGGACAAAGTAACCCCGTGCACGGCCACTTCAGCAGCGAGGCAGCCCTTGCTCGCCTGCTCTCCGGCAGCGGCCTGACCTGGAGCACCGACGGCGAGGTGATCAGCCTGCGTTTGCTGGACGGCCAAGCCGGTGCAGGCCCGCTTGAGCTGCACGACACCCTTGTGCTGGGCGACACCGAAGGCAACAGCTACCTGGGTGCCACCGTCATCAGCGGCCAGGCCATTCGCGCGTTCCCGGGTGCCAACGGCGACATCACCACACTGCTGCAAATGCACCCCAGCGTGCAGTTCTCCGGCGCGCAGAAAAACTCCAATACGCCCGGTGAGATCGACCCCGCCGACATCAGCATCAACGGCGCCAAGTTCTACCAGAACAACTTCATGATCGATGGCATCTCGATCAACAATGACCTGGACCCCGGCGCCCACGGCTACAGCGAGAACCGCCAGTTCGATGCGGCGCCCAGCAACCCGCACGGCATTGCCCTGGACGCCGACCTGCTGCAGGAAGTCAAGGTCTACGACAGCAATGTGCCGGCCGAGTATGGCGGCTTCAATGGTGGTGTGATCGACGCCATCACCCGCCGGCCGAGTAAAGGCTTGCACGGTAAATTCTCGTACGGCATCAGCCGGTCGGAATGGACGCGCTACCACATCACCCAGCACGATCAGGAAAGCTTCGACAATTCGTCCTCCGAGCAGTACCAGCCCGAATTCGAAAAGACCACGCTGCGCGGCATGCTCGAAGGCCACCTCACCGACAACTTTGGTGCGATCCTGAGCTTTTCCCAGCGCCGCTCGGTGATCCCCCTCAACCGTTACGACAACGGTTACACCAGCCCCAACACCGATAGCCGCCAGGACCAGACCCGTCAGCTCGACAACTACATGCTCAAGACCTACTGGGATGTCAGCGACCGGCTCACGCTGGAGGGGTCGTTCATCCATGCCCCCCAGGAGAACGTGTTCTTCCGCGAAAACTTCCTTGACTCCGGTTTCACCAACAAGAACGGGGGGTGGCAAGGCTCTTTGAAGGCCATCTGGGAAGGCGACCAGGCCCGCTGGACACATACCCTGGCGCTGACCAACCTGTACAGCTCGCGCGAGTCTGATGAAACCGACACCGTGCTGTGGTGGTATTCAGACGCCAAGAACTGGGGCAACCCCAGCATCACCAACGCCAAAAGCGGCGAGGGTGCGTTCGGTAACCTCGACCAGACCCAGCGCGGTGTCGACTACACCCTCAAAGGCGAATGGCAGACCTTCGAGTTTGCTGGCCTTGCTCACGGCTTCACCACAGGCCTTGAGCTGTCGCAGCAGCGCGCCGTATGGGAACGCGAGGAGACCGGGCAAGGCGTCAGTACATTCAAGCGTGACAAGGGCACCAGCTGCGCAGGCAGCGACCCCTGGTGTTCGGTCAGCCCATTGCTTGATGGCAATAGCCGGCAGTGGGCCAGTACCCGCACTCAGTACAATGCCGGCAAGATCGACCTCACCGAAAACGCCTACGCGTTCTTCGTTCATGACCAGATGCAGGTGGGCAAGCTCAGCCTGCGTCCCGGCCTGCGCTTCGAAGGCGATGACTACATGAAGCAGAAGACCGTATCGCCGCGCTTTGCCGGTGACTACGATTTCTTCGGGGACCGCAGCACGGTGCTGGTGTTCGGCGCCAACCGTTACTATGGGCGCAACCTGTTCAAGTACCGGCTCGCCGATGGCCGTCAGGGCCTGAACACCACCTACACCCGTGCCACCCAGACCAGTGGCTGGGTTGGGCGCCAGGGGCTCAACACCAACCGCCTTGCGGACATGAACATCCCCTACGACGACGAGCTGATGTTGGGCCTGGAGCAACAGTGGCTGGACACCGATTTTCGCCTGAAGTACGTGCACCGCAAAGGTAAGGATCAGGTCGTGCGAGCCTCCTCGCGGGTACTGGGCCTTGACCCTGCGCAGGGCTACCAGGCCATCTACTACAACTACGTCAATGCCGGTACAAGCGAGAGCGACAACGTCTCGCTCACCATCACGCCCAAGCAGACCTTCCGTGTGCTGGGCAGTGTTACCAACCTGCAGCTGGCGCTGGACTGGTCGCGAAGCAAGAACGCCTACAGCACCTATGAAGCCGGTTTCAACGATACCGAGTATGCCGACGGTGACGTGCTCTACGAGGGTAAACGGCTGGCCTACAGCCAGCTACCGGCCAGCGATTTCAATCGCCCATGGACCGCGCGCCTGACCACTGTCACCGAGATCCCCGCCTGGCACCTGAGCATCAGCAATTTCTTCCGCTACCGCGGCGCTTACGACCAGATCATCGACACGGGTCGCACCGAGGAAAGGGACGGGGAGGCTCTACAGGTTTACGACACCGCCTCGGTGGCCGCTGCGCCGACTTGGGACATGCGCGTGAAGTGGGAGATTCCCACCGCCCGTGAGCAAGCCCTGTTCGTCGCAGTGGACGTGACCAACGTCACCGACAAGGTCAACCCGATCGTGAGCAACAGCAGCACCGCCCGCACCACTTATGAAGTCGGCCGCCAATACTGGCTGGAAGTCGGCTACCGCTTCTGATCCCCCTGAGATAACCGTGGATAACCCGATGAACAAGCTCATCGCGGGCCTGCTTGGCCCGCTGCTGCTGAGTGCCTGCGCTTCGCTGCCTGGACATGACGCGCCACTGCCCTGGGATGCCCAGGTGCTACAGGGCCGCCTGGCCAACGGCGTTGAATACCGCCTGGTCCATGAGGCGACCCAACCAGGCCGGCTGGACCTGCGCATGACAGTAAATGCCGGCTCAGTGGACGAGGCCCACGACCAGGTAGGCGTCGCGCACCTGGTCGAACACATGGTGTTCCACAGCCATGCCGGGAATGCCGAAGACCTGCGGGCGCGCATGCTCAACTTGGGTTGGGTGCAGGGCCGGCACTTCAATGCCGTGACCAACTACGAACGTACCCAGTACATGCTCAGCCCGCCCGCCGGGGTGCGCCAGGCGCCGCAGGCACTGGCAGTGCTCGGCGACATGGCGTTTGCCCGCGACTACAGCGCGCTCGACCTTGAGCGCGAACGGCCGATCGTCATCGAAGAATGGCGTGGTGGGCTGGGCGTGGCACAGCGCATGAACGAACAGCGCACGGCGTCGCAGCGGGTGGGCTCACGCTACCCCGCGCACCGCACCATCGGCAACGAAGCGGCCATCCGCAGTGCCAGCCTGGCCAGGCTGCAGGCCTTCCAGGCCAGTTGGTACCGGCCTTCGAACATCGTCATCTCGGCGGTGGGCGATTTCGAGCCACGGGCGATGCTGGCGCAGGTCGAAGCGGTCTTCGGTGCGGCCCAGGCCAGCAGCACACCGCCGCGCGATCATCGCGACTTGCCGCTGGACGATCACCTGAAGGTTTTCCGCTTGCAAGACCCTCAGTCGGGCAGCAACCAGGTGGCGCTGTTGCTGCGCCTGCACGAACCCGGTAGCCGCGGCACTACCCGTGCGGCCATGCGCGAACGGTTGATCGACCGCATGACCTTGGCGGCGCTGGTCGACAGCCTGCGTCGCCAGCCCAGGCAGCCCGGTGTGCGCAGCCTGACCGCGCAGAAAACCCTGATCGGCACCCAGTCAACGGTGTTGGGGATCGCCGCGGGTGTGGAGGGCTTGCAGCACGAACAAGCGCTGAAGCAGTTGCTGACCGAGATCGAACGCTTGCGCCAGCATGGTTTCAGCGAGCAGGATTTTGCTGAAGGGCGTGCTCATATCCGCGCGCTGGGCAACAAGACCTTGGCTAACCCTGTGCCCCGCACGTTCGAACAGTGGGTCGGTCTGCTCAACGACGCCACCGCCCCCGAGGCTCGGGTGGTCGAGCGCCATGCTGCGGCACGCCGCTACCTCGAGGTATTGCCAGGCATCGAACTCAAGGACCTGAATGGCAGGCTGCGGCTCTGGCTTGGCAGTGCAGACCGTGTGCTGCAGTTCACCGTACCTGGGCAGGCGCAGGTCGTGTTGCCCAGCGTGGCGGCCGTGGAGGCACTGCAGGCGGGCATTGCCCGCCAGGCGCTTGCCGCCCCCGCTCGGCAGCAGGCAACCGCGCCGGTTATTGCAACCTATGAGCCCGGTACGCCGGGGCCTGCCGGGCGAATCGTGACCCGCAAGGCATTCACTGCCGAAAAGGTCGAGCACTGGACGTTGGGCAACGGCGACCGCCTGGTATGGTTGCGCCGTAACGGCCCCGATGGCAAATGGTTACTGCAGGCGGACTCGCGCGCCGGTTATCGCTTGGCCGATGCACCCGCCTGGCGCTTGCAAATGGCCGCGCAACTGGCGGTACGCAGCGGCCCGGCAGGTGCCCAGGCATGGCGCCAGGGCCAAGGTGCAACCGTGAGCCTCGAGCATCAGCCGCAGCGCTTGCAGTTGAACCTCAGTGGCGCTCCCCGGCAACTGGAAGCTTTGCTGCAGAGCTACCGCCTTAGCCAACTGGCCGGCATCGACCCGGCATTGTTCGACGAAGCCCGCAACGACCTGCTGCAGCGGCTGCGCAATCGGCCTGCCGATGTGCGCGCTCGCCAGGATCACGAGCAACGGGTGCTCAAGTACGGTATCGATCATTGGCAAGCACCGGGCGTAGCTGCACTTCAGCAGCTTGAGCGCGAGCAACTGCAGGCCGATTGGCAGCGCCTCGCCCGTGCGCCTGTAACCTTTTACCTGATGGCCGACGTGGCCGCTGACCAATTGGCACCCCTGGTACGTGGCTACCTGGCCAACTTGCCGCGCGGCGCGTCGCCAAGCCCGCAACCCACCGTGCAGCAACCTGGTCAGCGCCGCAGCGACCTGGCAATCGCGCTGGAACCCCGTGCGGTGCTTCAAGCCAGCAGCTTCCAGTTACACGCATGGCAGCCCCAGGCAGCCATGCGTGTGGCATTGCTGCGTGAGCTGGCCAACCAGCAACTCAAGCAACAACTGCGTGGCGAGGCTTCTGGTGTATACCGCCTGAATTTCGACGCACAGCTCAGCCCCGATTCACAGCGCATCGAAAGCAGCCTGAGTTTCAGCTGCGACCCGGCGCGTGTGGATGAGCTATGGGCGCTGGCACAACACACACTGGCCGGCCTACACGTGGATGAACAGTGGCTGCAGTCACAGCGTCGCGAACTGGTGCGCCAGGAGGCCAAACGCCGAGAAGACCCGCAAACCCAGTTCAAGCGCCTGGTCCTGAGCGAACGCCATTGGCAAGACCCGCGCTACCTGAGTCAACAGGCCGAACTGCCAGAGGCACTGACCTTGCCCGCCATGCAGCAACTGGCGCGCGAGCTATTCCCCGCCGCCAACCAGGTGCAACTACGGCTGCTGCCACTGCCTGCAGCACAGGAGCAGGCGCTATGAGCACTTTACTTGCCTTCTACCGGCTGAGCCGACCGTTCTGGCGCGACCGCGGGCAGTGGCCGGCCTGGCTGATGATGGCGGCGGTGGTTGGCTTGGGGCTGCTGGTGGTGCAGATCAATGTACAGATCAACAGCTGGAGCAAGACGTTCTACGACACCCTGGCCGCGTTCGACACCACGGGGCTTTACGGCCTTGTGGGTGAATATGCCCTTTACTTGGGCAGCTACGTGCTGATCGTGGTGTCCATGGACTACATCCGCAAGGCACTGGAGCTTCGCTGGCGCCAGGCGATGACCAGCCGCCTCACTGACGCCTGGCTGGGCGATCAGGCCTACTATCGCCTGGGGTTGACCGGCGAGCCTGATAACCCTGACCAACGTATTGCCCAGGACGTCGACCTGATGGTCGGCCTGAGTATCGAGCTGGTAGCGTCGCTTGTAATCAACCTGGCGCAGGTCGGTGCTTTCGTTGTCATCCTGTGGAACCTCTCCGGGGTTCAGACCTTCACCCTGTTCGGCGAGCTTTATACGGTGCAGGGGTATCTGGTTTGGATCGTACTGGCCTACACCGCGCTCGGCAGCCTGCTGACACACCTGATCGGCAAACCACTGCATGCGCTCAACTACGAGCGCGAGCACCGTGAGGCAGATTTCCGTGCCAGCCTGCTGCGCAAGCGGGACCATGCCGAGCAGATTGCGCTGTACCGGGGCGAGGCCGTGGAGCGCGAGCACCTGGCCGAGCGCTTCCAGGCTATTGCCGACAACTGGCGGCGGTTGATGGGGCGCGAGCGTAACCTCAGTTTGTTCACGGTGTCTTACGAACGTTTGAGCCTGATCATCCCAGTCTTCGCCGCGCTGCCGGCGTTCATGGCCAAGGCCATCACCCTGGGTGGCCTGATGCAGATCCGCAGTGCGTTCAACGCCGTGCACGGTTCGCTTAGCTGGTTCATCAAGTTGTACAACAAGTTGGTGCGCTGGAGCGCTGCCTTGCAGCGCCTGGAACAGTTCCAGCTGGCCATTGACGCCAGCCGCGCTCAGGTGGGCACCGCTGCACGCGGCAACTGCCTGTGCACGCGCGGGCTGACACTGTGCAGGCCTGATGGCAGCATGTTATTGAAAAGCATAGACCTGCGTGTGGAGGAGGGCCACTGGGCGCGCGTAGGCGGTCGCAGCGGCCTAGGCAAGTCAACCTTGCTCAGGGCTTTGCAAGGCTTGTGGCCTTACAGCCAGGGCGCCTGGCAGTTACCTTCAGGGCGTAGCCTGTTGTTACCTCAAAAACCCTACATGCCATGCATGAGCTTGCGTCGGTTGCTGGCTTACCCACGGGTATGTCCGATCGACGATGTGTCCTTGATTGATGCACTGGTCAAGGTGGGCCTGGGCGGTTTCATCGGCCAGCTCGACCAGCAGAAGGAGTGGGAACGTGTGCTGTCCGGCGGCGAGCAGCAGCGCCTGAGCCTGGCGCGGGCGTTGCTGTACCGGCCAGACACCCTGTACCTGGATGAAGCCACCAGCCAGCTGGATATCAGCAGTGCGCAATGTTTGCTGGAGATGCTCAAACGGGAACTGCCGGATTGTACCGTGGTGGCAGTGACCCATCAGGAGGGGTTGGGAAAGTTGTTTGGTCAGACGGTGGAGCTGGCGGCTGTAGAATTACCGGCTACTGGCTTTGTTGGACGGTAATGGCCCGTCACGGGATCGCTATTGTGCGATAGCTCATTCGGGACTGTCAGTTTTTTTGTGTTCGGGCCGGTAACGGCCTGCCGTCAGGCAGGCCCTGATTTTCACCAGGTCGGCCTGATGAACCGATCTCCGTACAGAATCGCGAACTGATTCATCGCACTTTTCCAATCATGCGCCGCCGAGCCCCAGTTTGCCGTGATGTTTCGCAGCCCCAGCCCTATCAGCTTGGTGGCTGCTTCATCGTTCGGGAAATGCCCCCGGGTTTTAATGATCTTGCGTAGCTGAGCATTGATGCTTTCAATGGCGTTGGTGGCGTAAATCACCTTCCTGATGGCCGGTGGGAAGACGAAAAATGGAATCACTCGATCCCAGGCGCGTCTCCAGGCAGCCACCACCGTTGGATATTTCTCGCCCCACGGCCCGTTCTCAAACTCATCAAGGGCTTGCTCAGCCGCCTCAGCATTGATGGCTTGGTAAATCGGCTTCAGCTCCTTGGCCAGAGCCCGTCGCTTGTCCCAGGCTGCGTAGTCGAGGCTGTTGCGGATCAGGTGCACGATGCACGTCTGCAACGTCGTCTCTGGAAATACAGCGCTGAGAGCCTCTGGCATGCCCTTGAGGCCATCGGTCACGGCAATCAGCACGTCCTCGACCCCACGTGTCTTGAGATCGTTAAACACCTTCATCCAGAACTTCGCACCCTGGGTGTTCTCGATCCAGATGCCCAAGATATGGCGCGTCCCGTCGGGGAGAACGCCCAACGCCAAGTAGATGGCCTTGTTGCGCACTAGGCCTTCTTCGCGGACCTTCACCCGCAGCGCATCGAAGAAAATGACTGGGTACATCGGCTCCAGTGGCCGCTGTTGCCACGCGCCAATCTCCTCCATGACCTCGTCTGTCACAGAACTGATGAAATCGGGTGAAACGTTGGTTCCATACTGCTCGGATAGAAAGGCTCGGATCTCTCTGACCGTCATTCCACGGGCGTACATGGCGATGATCTTGTCATCGAATCCGGTGTAACGGGCCGTCCCCTGTTAAAACCGTCTTTGCACTCTTGCCGTTACGTTGGTTGGTTTCATCCTCTGGGCGCTGCGCGCCCGGCGGATAACCCAAGTGATGGCCGAGTTCGGCACTCAAAGCGCGTTCGATCAGGGCCTTCTTGAACGCCGCAGAGGCATCCTCGATAGCCTCTGCGGACATCAGGCCCTCGCCGAACTGCTCCAGCAGCTCTTTAGGGATTTTGGGTAGGTCACGCAAGGGTTTCTTTTTGGTTGGCATACATGCACCTCTTACTCATGTTATGCCCGAACACAAAATTTCTGACACCCTCGGCTGTAGAAGCTCTACCGTGAGGCCTCTGGAGACATATTACGACTTAGGTAGTCCCATGCACTATTCCAACAGCGGGCGCGATCCCTGTAGGAGCGGCTTTAGCCGCGAACACCGGCAAAGCCGGTGCCATCCACCGCGTAGCCTGCTTCGCGGGCATGCCCACTCCCACAGACGTCCGCCTGTAAACCGAAGACATGGTTTACAAATTCAATCCAATCGCCTGTGGACCCTGCCGCAACCCTGCGCTATCTTCAGATCTGGCCTCGCCCTCGACCACGTAGACTGGCATGTCCAGTCCCGGCACCTCGTTGTGCCGTACCCCTCTTGTCGGCGTGGGCGGGGCCTCTTCTTTTCTCGACAGTCGAACCATGGCGTCTATCAATATCCGCATCGACGACGAACTCAAAGCCCGCGCCTACGAAGAGCTCAAGCGCCTCGGTGTAACCCCCTCCGAACTCATGCACCAGGTTCTGCAATATGTAGCAGAGCAGGGCAAGCTGCCTTTCGGGCCAGCCAGCATGGCCGACGAAGATGAAGACCTCATCGCGTCTGTAAATGAGCGTCTCGCTTCCCCGCTGCGCATGAAGGTCCAACTGGATGACCTATAGCATCTGACTCGATGTACGGCGCCGGCTTTGCCTGCGTTCGCGGGTGATCTCTAATGCCAATCAGTCAGCAAAAATTGGGGCCGCTTTGCGCCCCATCGCCGGCAAGCCAGGCTCCCACAGGTACAGCGCATGGCTTGAGTGCGATGCGGTCGGTGTGGGAGCTGGCTTGCCGGCGATGGGCTGCGCAGCAGCCCCGATTGGCTTAACTGACTGGCATTAACCCGCTACCCCGCTTTTGACCTGCTAACCCAGCAATTGCCAGCAAACGAAGTCTTTTGTAGGAGCGGGTTCACCCGCGAAGGGGCCAGCACAGGCAAAAATAGCTCGCTAAACCCCATGCATCCGCAGCGCCCGCTGCGCACACTCCCGCCAACTCAATTTGCGCTTCTCCACCGGCCCCGGCAGCTCCACTTCCCCCGCCAGCACCACCGGCATATCCCGCATCCTCACCCAAGGCTCACTCTGCCAATACAACAAAGTCGCACTTCGCCCACCAGGCCAGCACATCTGCCCCAGCCGCGGCGCATCGTCCACCCCATCAGCCTGAGCATCACGCAGCACCGCCACCACCTCATGCGTCAGCCACCAGCGCAAATGGCGGTTCTCCGGTACATGGTGATGCGCCAACAAGGTATAGGCTCCGGACTCGCTGACCATGGTGGCCTGCTGGTACTTGCCATAGCGCAGCAGCGGCACAGAGCGGTACTGGTCCGGGTCGAGCTTGCGCATGCAGTGTTCGTCGAAGAAGTGACCGCTCAGCCGGCCGAGTTCGTGGGCGCAGAACCAGGCTTGGGATTCGAGCCAGAGCGTGTGGAGGGGGCGGTTGTGGCGAGTGAAGAGGGTGGGTGTTTGAAGGTCAGACATGGCTGGCCTCCGTGGTCATTGTAGATTTGAGCTGGCAAGACGCATGTGCGAAGAGCCTGAAATTGCTGGATTTGGCAGGCATTTTATTACCTCTACGTGATTTCAGCTTTCTTAGGGCTGGGTGTCGGGAGCTAAGAAATCCCACGTAGCGGACCGGACGTATTCCCCTTGCGGGTCTTGTATTAGTCCGCTCCCGACATAACACGTTTTCTGCGCGCAGGATTAGACCACAGGCACAAAAAAGCCGCATCTGTCGGGGCGGATTGACCGCTACGTGAGGCGTTTCTTAGGCGCCGCTTGTCACCTTGCCCTCCTCGGTAAGCAGAAGCAAATGCTTTCTCGTAGGAAAATGCTGAACTTAAAAGATCGTTAGGCTGTAGAAGGTCATGCTCGCCTATGGCCGAGCATGATCGACCAGCTCAGACGGGCGAAGGATCGTGGATGGTGGGTTGGCGAACATGCTCAATGTGATCTGCTGAGCGCCGACAGCTAGTCACGGTCATTGTTCGAGCGACCAGTGCCTAATCGGCCTAATGATGGCCTGGTCTGCTGCCGGACGTTGTGACGCTAGCTTGAACGGAGGCGCCTTCAGATTTGGCTGCTCAGTGGCCAGCCTGCGCTGATAGCGCCACTGTTATCTGAGTCGCGGGCAGCCGGCCTATAATTACTGAGGGTAGGGCGGTTAGGCTCACTGGTGGTTTTGACGGATTCACCGTCAAACGTAACAATTCGGGTGTGGATGTTTAGCTGAAGGAGGAATAGGATGCAGAGCTCGACGAGGCGTGAGGCTCATTGACCGATAATTGTGAGGATTTTTTGATGACAAGACCTGTTGCAATTGCGCACTGGTTTGTAAACAACCTTAGCGACCATGCTGCTGGTGAGGTAGTAACGCACTTACAAGTGCAGAAGCTTCTATATTTCGCTCAGGCATGGCATATGCTGGCCTTAGGTCGCCCTTTGTTTGAAGAAGACATGCAAGCTTGGCCCCACGGCCCCGTAGTGCCGTCGGTCTGGCATGAGTTCAAGAGTTACGGCTGGCAGCCAATTGCTCCTGGCGGTGCATCCGAAGATATTTCTCAGGATTCTCTGAATATCTTGACTCAGGTTTGTGATATCTACGGAGCGTTTGCTGCCAAGAAACTTGAGGCAATGACTCACTCGGAGCGTCCATGGATACAAGCTCGTGGCAATCGCCCTCCAGAACAGCGGTGCGACGAGGTGATTACAAAGGATTCAATCCTTAAATACTATAAGGAAACTTACGGGGAGATGGAAGAAGGTGAAGAGGCTGCCCAAGGATAAGATTCAGAGGCAAGCACAGTCGCTGGGCAAGTTATCTCCTATTGAGGAAAAAGTCTTCTCTCTCGGTGGTGTGATGAGCGGTGGTTCAGCAGACAATGAAAATCCTTTTGTAACGCTGAAATATTTTTGCCATTCCTTTGAATGTTTCTCAGCTTGGGAGAAGGAAGAGCTTAAGAGTTTTAGTGATTTCTTGTCTTCACTACGGCAGAGGACTTGGCGCCAAGTTTTAGAGACGAGCGGAAAGTCAGGGAGCAAAGTAGGCTTGGGGTACACGCCTTATGATGTGGCTACTGTGAAAACCGGTGCTGAAGAACATCTTAAAAGTGTTCGGAGTCAGATTGGAGATGATATCACTTTTTTTGAGCTTCGCCTTAATCAGAGAATTCGTGTTCACGGTTTTAGAGCAAAGGCGGCGTTTTTTTTAGTATTATTGGATCGCGAACATCGAGTTTTTCCATCTTAGGCCTTTAGTTGTTCTGCTTTAAAGCTTCACTAGCTAAGGTGCCCTTTGTCATTCGCTAGCTTGAGGCTTGGTAGGCTTAGTTTCTTGATGGGGGGGCCGGGTTAGACCCGATGTTTGAATGAGCTTGAAGTGAAATTTTTCCCTTGTTGCGACGAAAGGGGGCCAGCATGTGGGGTCTTGGATTACTTCGCAACCTATGTGGGAGGCGCGGCTGGCACCGGGCAATAGCTCAAGGTGTCAATGAATTTTTGTAATTTCTTAGGCCACGTGCCGGGAATAAATCCCATGTCCATGATTATGTAAGACTGGCTGTCATGCTTGAAAACTTGTGTCTCGGACACTTTCCAAGTGTAATAACCTTTTAGCGGTAGTTGAACAGACTTTCCAAACGCCTCTTCCAGTAAAGGCTGCAGGCGATCAGTGCCTAGATCTAATTTTTCTAGGTTAAAATTATCAATGTCAATTTTTGGTTGTGCGTGCACTAAAATGTGCGTAATTTTTTTTCTGGTATCTTCTTCGTCGAAATAGTAAGTTATTCCGCTAATGAAGCCGTGAAGTTTGACGTTATAGTATCCAGGCTGTGTTATGTCTATCTGGTCTTTTGGAAATATGTCAAATATTGAATCTGCGCTATCTTTTATGCGAAGCTTCCCTAGTCCTCTAGGGTAAGGATTGTTGTGCTGGATGACGTCAAAATTTAAAGCTTCTGCCAGCGACTCTTTAGTCTTCTTTAGATCTGTTGCTAGAGTTGTGTTTTTTTGATTGGCTTCAGATAGCTGTTTTTTTAGATTGCTTATGTGTTCAGTTTTTCCGTTAATTTCTTTTTCTTTCTCATTCAGCTCTTTGTTTTTTTCACTTATCTCGTTGTTGAGCCCGGCCGTCCTTGTGGGAATTAGGCTTTGTTCATAAATGCCGATTGCAAACAACAATGCTGCAGCTACGCTAATGGCGGCTGTTACTACATGACTATTGTCTTTCCATGAACTCATGAGTGGTCTCGCACAAAAAAGTCTAAATGTGCCGGTGATTTAGGTGCTCGCGAGGCCCTTTACATGGTAAAAGGGTCATAAATTTAGTTGTAAGTTAAATTATGGGGTCTCTAAAGGCTGTTAAGCATCAGCCTTTAGAGTTTTTTGAGAATCAGTCCCAGCTCAACGCCCCACCAGTCTGATACTCAATCACGCGCGTCTCAAAGAAGTTCTTCTCCTTCTTCAAGTCCATGATCTCGCTCATCCATGGGAACGGGTTGGTCGTGCCTGGGTATTCTTCTTTCAGGCCAATCTGGGTCAGGCGACGGTTGGCAATGAACTTGAGGTAGTCTTCCATCATTGCCGCGTTCATGCCCAGCACGCCGCGAGGCATGGTGTCGCGGGCGTATTCGATCTCCAGCTGGGTCCCTTGCAGGATCATCTGGGTCGCTTCTTCCTTCATCGCCGCGTCCCACAGGTGCGGGTTTTCGATCTTGATCTGGTTGATCACATCGATGCCGAAGTTCAGGTGCATCGATTCGTCACGCAGGATGTACTGGAACTGCTCGGCCACGCCGGTCATCTTGTTGCGGCGGCCCATGGACAGGATCTGGGTGAAGCCGCAGTAGAAGAAGATGCCTTCAAGCACGCAGTAGTAGGCGATCAGGTTGCGCAGCAGCTCCTTGTCGGTTTCTACGGTGCCGGTGTTGAATTCCGGGTCAGAGATGGCGCGGGTGTACTTCAGGCCCCAGGCGGCTTTTTTAGCGACCGACGGGATCTCGTGGTACATGTTGAAGATCTCGCCCTCATCCATGCCCAGCGATTCGATGCAGTACTGGTAGGCGTGGGTGTGGATCGCCTCTTCGAATGCCTGGCGCAGGATGTACTGGCGGCATTCCGGGTTGGTGATCAGGCGGTACACGGCCAGGGCCAGATTGTTGGCGACCAGCGAGTCGGCGGTGGAGAAGAAGCCGAGGTTGCGCATGACGATGCGGCGCTCGTCTTCGGTCAGGCCGTCCATGCTCTTCCACAGTGCGATGTCGGCGGTCATGTTGACCTCTTGCGGCATCCAGTGGTTGGCGCAGCCATCCAGGTACTTCTGCCAGGCCCAGTCGTACTTGAACGGTACCAACTGGTTGAGGTCGGCGCGGCAGTTGATCATGCGCTTTTCGTCAACAGCCACGCGGGCCGACGAGCCTTCCAGCTCAGCCAGGCCTTCGGCGATGTCGAGGGCGTCGAGGGCGGCCTTGGCGCGCTTCACGGCTTCGGAATCAGCAGCGGTGGCGGCACGGGCCTCCAGGGCGGCGGCACCGCCGGCGCTGTCCAGCTTGTCGAGGGTGGCGGCGGCAGTGGCCTGCGCAGGGGTGTTGCCTTTGGCGGCTACTTCGCCGTCTTCTTTGTCGAATTCGTCCCAGCTCAGCATGGTGAGGTTCTCCTGCTTGAGGGCCATCTATGGAGTATGGCCGGTGGATCGTGGTTGCGATGCTTTGGCCCCGGAGGGGGTACTGCAGTGCACGCAAATCTGATTGCCCTTGGTCGGGCTGGCCCAGGCATTGGCGCCCAGGACTGTTGTGTTTGGCTGTTGGGCAGGCGGCGGCAAGGCCGGCCTCCCACAGGGTGCCGTGTGGCTACACGGAAAAGAGGCTTCCCAAGGGAAGCCTCAGCCAAGCCTTACTGGCAGGCTTCGCAGTCCGGCTCGTCGATCGCGCAGGCCTTTGGCACAGGTGCCGGGCCGGCGGCCTGAGCAGGGGCGCTGTCGCCACCGCTGGACACGGCGTTGAGCTTGCCGGTGTTGATGGTCGACTTCTCGGTGCTGGTCGCGGCCAGGGCACGGAGGTAGTAGGTGGTTTTCAGGCCACGGTACCAGGCCATGCGGTAGGTCACGTCCAGTTTCTTGCCCGAAGCGCCGGCGATGTACAGGTTCAGCGACTGGGCCTGGTCGATCCACTTCTGGCGACGGGAGGCGGCATCGACGATCCACTTGGTCTCGACTTCGAAGGCGGTGGCGTACAGGTCTTTCAGCTCTTGCGGGATACGCTCGATCTGCTGCACCGAACCGTCGTAGTACTTCAGGTCGTTGATCATGACCGCATCCCACAGGCCGCGGGCTTTCAGGTCGCGGACCAGGTACGGGTTGATCACGGTGAACTCGCCCGACAGGTTCGACTTCACGTACAGGTTCTGGTAGGTCGGCTCGATGGACTGCGACACGCCAGTGATGTTGGCGATGGTCGCGGTCGGCGCGATGGCCATGATGTTCGAGTTACGAATACCTTTTTGCACGCGCTCGCGCACCGGCGCCCAATCCAGGGTTTCTTCCAGGTTGACGTCGATGTACTTCTGGCCACGGGCTTCGATCAGGATCTGTTGCGAATCCAGCGGCAGAATGCCCTTGGACCACAGCGAACCCTGGAACGTCTCGTAGGCGCCGCGCTCGTCGGCCAGGTCACAGGAGGCCTGGATGGCGAAGTAGCTGACCGCTTCCATCGACTTGTCGGCAAACTCGACGGCAGCATCGGAGCCGTACGGAATGTGCTGCAGGTACAGCGCATCCTGGAAGCCCATGATGCCCAGGCCGACCGGGCGGTGCTTGAAGTTGGAGTTGCGCGCTTGCGGCACCGAGTAGTAGTTGATGTCGATGACGTTGTCGAGCATGCGCACAGCCGTGTTCACGGTGCGTTGCAGCTTGGCGGTGTCCAGCTTGCCGTCGGTGATGTGGTTCGGCAGGTTAATCGAGCCCAGGTTGCAGACGGCGATCTCATCCTTGTTGGTGTTCAAGGTGATCTCGGTGCACAGGTTGGAGCTGTGTACCACACCCACGTGCTGCTGCGGCGAGCGCAGGTTGCAAGGGTCCTTGAAGGTCAGCCACGGGTGGCCGGTTTCGAACAGCATCGACAGCATCTTGCGCCACAGGTCTTTGGCCTGGATGGTCTTGAACACCTTGATCTTGTTGTACTCGGTCAGGGCTTCGTAGTACTCGTAACGCTCTTCGAAGGCCTTGCCGGTCAGGTCGTGCAAATCTGGCACTTCCGAAGGCGAGAACAGGGTCCACTTGCCGTCATCGAAGACGCGCTTCATGAACAGGTCCGGGATCCAGTTGGCGGTGTTCATGTCGTGGGTACGACGGCGGTCATCACCGGTGTTCTTGCGCAGCTCGATGAATTCTTCGATGTCCAGGTGCCAGGTTTCCAGATAGGCACACACCGCGCCCTTGCGCTTGCCGCCCTGGTTCACTGCAACGGCGGTGTCGTTGACCACTTTCAGGAAGGGTACGACGCCCTGGGACTTGCCGTTGGTGCCCTTGATGTAGGAGCCCAGTGCACGCACCGGGGTCCAGTCGTTGCCCAGGCCACCGGCGAATTTGGACAGCATGGCGTTGTCGTGGATCGCGTGGTAGATGCCCGACAGGTCATCCGGCACGGTGGTCAGGTAGCAGCTGGACAGCTGCGGGCGCAGGGTGCCGGCGTTGAACAGGGTAGGCGTCGAGGCCATGTAGTCGAAGGACGACAACAGGTTGTAGAACTCGATCGCGCGGGCTTCCTTGTCCTTCTCTTCCAGCGCCAGGCCCATGGCCACACGCATGAAGAACACCTGAGGCAGCTCGAAGCGTACGCCATCCTTGTGGATGAAGTAGCGGTCGTACAGGGTCTGCAGGCCCAGGTAGGTGAATTGCTGGTCACGCTCGTGGTCGATGGCCTTGCCCAGGCGCTCCAGGTCGTAACCTTTGAGGGCAGGGTCCAGCAGCTCGAACTCCACACCCTTGGCCACGTAGGCCGGCAGGGCCTTGGCGTACAGGTCGGCCATTTCGTGGTGGGTGGCGCTGTCGGCCACGTTCAGGAAGCCCAGGCCTTCGGCGCGCAGGGTGTCCATCAGCAGGCGGGCGGTAACGAACGAATAGTTCGGCTCACGCTCGACCAGGGTACGGGCGGTCATCACCAAAGCGGTGTTGACGTCCTTGAGGGCCACGCCGTCGTACAGGTTCTTCAGGGTTTCGCGCTGGATCAGGTCGCCGTCGACTTCGGCCAGGCCTTCGCAGGCTTCGCTGATGATGGTGTTCAGGCGCGCCATGTCCAGCGGGGCCTTGCTGCCGTCAGCCAGGGTGATGCGAATGGTCGGGTGCGCCTCGATCACGCTTTCGACGTTGGCGCGGGTAGCGCGCTCTTTGGCGCGCTGGTCGCGGTAGATCACATAGTCGCGGGCGACTTTCTGCTCGCCTGCGCGCATCAGGGCCAGTTCGACCTGGTCCTGGATTTCCTCGATGTGAATGGTGCCACCCGATGGCATGCGGCGCTTGAACGTCGCGGTGACCTGCTCGGTCAGGCGCGCGACGGTGTCGTGAATGCGCGACGAGGCGGCGGCGGTGCCGCCTTCAACTGCGAGGAACGCCTTGGTGATGGCCACGGTGATCTTGTCGTCGGTGTAGGCGACGACGGTACCGTTACGCTTGATCACGCGCAGTTGGCCAGGTGCAGTGGCGGCCAGATCCTGGTTGGAATCGGCAACCTGCGGGGCCTTGGCCTGCGAGTTCTCGCGAGTCGTGTCGGTTTGCATGGGTGGGTGTCTCCACAGTTTCTATATTGATCAGGCGCCTTCTGGGCGCCCACCGTTCCGTCCACTTGCTCGATTGCCCTGGGGGATGCGCAAAACGAACGCATCCGCCCGCGCGGGCGTACCGACTTCGGGACAGACTCAGGAATTAGGGCAATGGCTCGCCGCTCCCTGGCCGAAGTCAAAGGTTCTGGGCTGGGCCCAAAAACTGTTGCTCACAGGTGGCAGGCCTGGCCTGTTGCACCCGTGCCCGAACAAGGCCCTGGAAGGGCTTGCCTCGGTCGCCTCCGCAGGAGCGGTTTGGCTGCTGAAATCACGTGAAGTTCAGCCGAAAAATCGCTTGATTTTGCGGGTTGACTTTTAGGTGTGATTTTGCACGAACCCCTATATCTAGTGGTTCGCTGCGTTCGGGATACAAGATAATGCGGTATTGGGGTGTTTGCAAGGCGAGCTGCTGTGGATAAGTTGTGTGTACTTTGTGAGTGAATCCTGAGTATTCGCTGTAGGCCTTGTGGCCACTGGTTTGGAGTCCTTTTCAGCCCTGAACTGCCATTGGGCAGATTTGCGCCGGCGTGATCTTTGTCACAAAAGCCGCTTCATCCAACGTGCTGGCCATGGCTTGGCGGCGTACCCCGCCAACCGTACTATGACCCAGCGAACACCCTTCACAAGGCGCCTGCCATGGACAACCGCTGCGCACGTATCCTCATCGTCGAAGACGACCCGCGGCTGGCCGAGCTGACCGCCGAGTACCTGCAGGCCAACGGCTATGCTGTCACCGTCGAGGGGGATGGTGGCCGGGCCGCACGGCTCATCATCGACAGCCAGCCCGACTTGGTCGTGCTCGACCTGATGCTGCCCGGTGAAGACGGCATGAGTATCTGCCGGCGCGTGCGCAGCCAATACCCTGGCCCCATTCTGATGCTGACGGCGCGTAGCGATGAACTCGATCAGGTGCAGGGCCTGGACCTTGGGGCCGACGACTATGTGTGCAAGCCGGTGCGGCCGCGTTTGCTGCTGGCGCGCATACAGGCGCTGCTGCGCCGCACTGAACGGCCCCAGGGCCATGCCTTGGCCTTCGGTGCGCTGCACATCGATAACCGCCTGCGCGAAGCCCGGCTGGGCGAGCAGTTGATCGAGCTGACCGGTGCCGAATTCGACCTGCTCTGGCTGTTGGCCAGCAACGCCGGCAAGGTGCTGACACGCGAGCAGATCTTCACCGCGCTGCGCGGCGTTGCCTATGACGGCCAGGACCGTTCCATCGATATACGCATTTCCAGAATCCGCCCGCGAATAGGCGATGACCCCCTCCAGCCGCGTCTGATAAAGACGCTGCGCAACAAGGGCTACCTGTTCGTCGGCGAGGCGCCATGAGCAACTCGATTTTTCTGCGTATCTATGGTGGCATGCTGGCCGTGCTGGTGCTGGTGGCGCTGCTTGGGGTGCTCAGCCTGCATCTGGTCAACGAGGTGCGTGCCGCCCAGCACCGTGAGGGCCTGGCTCAGGGTACCTTCAGCCTGATGGCCGACAACCTCGCCCAGCAGAACGACACCGAACGCAAGCGCTCGCTGCTGATGTGGGAGCGCCTGATGGGGGTGCCACTGGCCGTGCAACCCATGGCAGCCGTAAGCCTGGACGGCGCACAGCGTGCGCGCTTGTATCGCGGCCTGGTGGTGGTGGAGAAAACCGGCGCGCATGCGGCCAGGGTATTGCGCAGGGTGGGCCAGCAGGACCTGTTGCTGGTGGCGCAGGTGAAGCAGGTCAGCGAGCAGTTGGCCCGCGCCACCCTGTACCTGCTGGCCGACGAACTGGTGCGCTACCCGGTGACGGAGCAACAGCAGCGCCTCGAGCAGCTCAAGCAGGACAAGGGGTTCGGCTTTGGCGTTGCGTTGCAGCGCATCGAGCGGGCGAGCCTGGACGATGACCAGCGACGCCGCGTGGAGGAGGGCGACACGGTCATGGCGCTGGGCCGGGACGGTGACTCGATTCGGGTATTCGCCGGGTTGGCGGGCTCGCCCTGGGTGCTGGAGATTGGCCCGCTGTACCAGCTCAACCCGTACCCGCCGCAACTGTTGGTACTGATCGCACTGCTGGGCCTGAGCCTGATCGGGCTTGTCGTGTACTGGCTGGTGCGCCAGCTTGAACGCCGTGTTTCCGGGCTGGAAAGCGCCGCAGCGCGCATCGCGCACGGCAGCCTGGATACGCGCGTGCCTGCAGGTGGCGCCGACTCGGTAGGGCGCCTGGCCCAGACGTTCAACGGTATGGCCGAACACCTGCAGCGTTCGTTGACCATGCAGCGTGAGCTGGTGCGGGCGGTGTCCCATGAACTGCGCACCCCCGTGGCACGCCTGCGTTTTGGCCTGGAAATGGTCGAAGCCGCCGCTACCGAGCAGGCCCGTGCCAAATACCTGGCCGGCATGGATGCCGACATTCAGGACCTCGACGAACTGGTCGATGAAATGCTGACGTACGCCCGCCTGGAGCAGGGCGCACCTGCCCTGCGGTTTCAGCCAGTTGACCTGGACGCGCTGCTCACCCGGGTAATCGACGAACTGGCGCCGCTACGCCCCGGTGTCAGGGTGCTGCGGGGTAATTGTGACAGCACCGCCGCTGATGGCGCCTGGGTCGAGGCCGAGCCGCGTTACCTGCATAGGGCGGTGCAAAACCTGGTCAGCAATGCCTTGCGCCATGCCGAAAGCGAAGTGCGCCTGAGCTACCAGCTGGGGCCTCAGCTATGCCGCATCGATGTGGAAGATGACGGCCCTGGCGTGCCTGAAAGCTACTGGGAGCGCATTTTCACACCCTTTACCCGGGTCGATGACAGCCGCACCCGCGCTTCCGGTGGGCACGGCCTGGGCCTGTCGATCGTGCGGCGCATCATCCACTGGCATACAGGCCGCGCTACGGTAAGCCGCAGCGCCAGGCTTGGCGGGGCCTGTTTCAGCCTGGCATGGCCGCCACGGCAAACACTGCAGTAGTGCTCAGGCGCTGACCAGGCTCAGCAAGTGGCCCGCCTGCAGGCAGAACTGGCCCTGCAGCACGGCGCCATGCCGCCACTGGGGTGAAAGGTCGGTCAGCAGGCGCAGGCGGGCCAAACCGTCAGCGGACCAGTCCAGCAGCTCGGCGTGCTCGAAGTAGAAGCGCTGGCCGGTCAGCGGGTAGAGGGTCTTGAACAGGCTTTCCTTGAGGGAGAAGGTCAGGGTCACCGTCATGCCCAGCTGGCTGCGGTCCAGCCGCTCCAGCTCCATCGGGGTCAGGATCTCGCCCATCAGCCGTTCGGCGCGCTCGTCGTCCAGCAACGCTTCCTGATCCAGCCCCAGGCCCTGGCAATTGGTTTGGGCCGCTACCACGGCCGCTGCCCAGCCTTTGCCATGGGTAATCGAGCCGCGAATGCCAGCAGGCCATACAGGCGAACGGTCTTCGTGCGTTGCCGGCACATGATCGCGGCCGTCCAGGCGCTGCAGAGCGGCCCGCGCGCACACGCGGCCGGCCAGGTACTCCGCCTGGCGCTTGGCGACCGAGCGTTGCAGGCTGGCACTGGGGACCACACCCGCGCGGTGGAAGTCGTCAGGGCCCAGGCGGGCGGGGTCGAACGCGCAGCTGACCAGGACCGCCCCGGGTAGCGGGCGGGGCAGGGGCCAGTGGTGTTGAAGCGGGGCGCAACAGGCAGGCAATGTGTTCATGGGCCTATTGTGCCAGCTGCGCAGATGCCATGGGAGGCCGTAGCTATTTGAGTACCTTCTTGAAGAACGCCTGCATGTCGGCCCACGAGCGCTCGTCCGCTTCCTTGTTATAGCCGATGTCCGGGCCACCATGCCCGCCATGGCTCAGCCTGTCTGCGTCCGGGTTGGTGAACCCGTGCTTGGCGCCTTCAAGGGTGACGAACGTGTAGTCCACCTTCGCCGCGTCCATTTCGGCCTTGAACGCGTCTACCTGCTGCGGGGTGACCATGCTGTCTGCGCCACCGTGCTCTACCAGGATCGCGGCCCGCACCACGCCTGGCTTGGCCGGTGTGTCGGTGACCAGCGCACCATGGAAGCTCACCACGCCGTCGAGCTTCTCGCCGCGGCGTGCGGCGTCCAGCACTACCTTGCCGCCGAAGCAGTAACCAACGGCGCCCAGTTCGTGTTTGTTGGTGTTGGGCTGCATCTTGAGCAGCTCGAGGCCGGCATCGAAACGCCCTGCGGCTGCGGCAGGGTCCTTCATGGCTTCGGCCATGAAGGCCTGGGCGTCCTGAGGGTGTTCGGTGTGTTTGCCATCGCCATACATGTCGATGGCCAGCGCGTTGTAGCCCAGCGCTGCCAGGTCGCGGGCACGGCGCTTGGCGTAGTCGTTCAGCCCCCACCACTCGTGCACCACGACAATGCCGGGGCGCTTGCCAGTGACGGCGTCATCGTAGGCGTAGTAGCCAACCAGCCGATCGCCATTGGCATCCTGGTAGGGGATTTCGCGGGTTTGGACCGCCGCTTGGGCGAGGGCGGCGCTGCACATCAGGGTCAGGGCCAGCAGGGCACGCATGGGTAGTACTCCTTGTTCGCATTCGGTTCGTTCAGCCAGGGTTCAGCGTGGGTTCAGTCGCGGTTCAGTGTGCCTTGCTTACTCTAGCTTCCACACCAAAGCAGCGCACTCAAACAGGAGCTACTTGCCATGAAAACCTTCAATTCCCTGCTTGCCGCCATGGCCGTCTGCGCCGCTGGCATGACCAGCGCCCAGGCCGCTGATGACACCTTCGCCAGCCTGACCTACGGCCAGACCAGCGACAAGGTTCGTAAGTCGGGCCTGCTGCAACGCAACACCGACAACCTCAATGCCGACGGCATCATCGGCAAGGACGATACCTGGGGTGTGCGTCTGGGCCAGATCAACGACCAAGGCCGCTACTACATGACCTACGACAGCGTTTCCGGTGACCACAGCGGCTTCAAGCTGCGCCAGCAGAACCTGCTGGGCAGTTACGATGCCTTCCTGCCAATCGGCGATACCACCAAGCTGTTTGGCGGTGGCAGCGTGGGCATCACCAAGCTGACCCAGAATTCGCCAGGTGCCAGCCGTGACAGCGACTACGGTTATGCCTACGGCCTGCAGGCGGGCGTGATCCAGGAGCTGACCGACAAGGCTTCGGTCGAGCTGGGCTACCGCTACCTGCGCAGCAATGCATCCACCGAGTACAGCGCCCACGGTGCACCCAAGTCCGGTGTGCTGCGCCTGACCAGCAGCGCACAAACGTATCTGGCGGCTTCCTACAAGTTCTGAGACCCAAGCCGCGTTATCCTGTACAGGCCCAATCGCTGTCACCTCAGCGATTGGGCCTGTACAGGCAAAGCCATAAGGAGCTGCACATGAAACTGCTGGTGGTCGAGGACGAAGCGCTGCTTCGCCATCACCTCAACACCCGCCTGGGCGAAAGCGGCCACGTGGTCGAAGCGGTTGCCAATGCCGAAGAGGCGTTGTACCAGGCCGAGCAGTACCATTTTGACCTGGCCATCATTGACCTGGGGCTCCCCGGTATCAGCGGGCTGGAGCTCATTTCGCGCTTGCGCAGCCAAGGCAAGGTTTTCCCCATCCTCATCCTCACCGCCCGTGGCAACTGGCAGGACAAGGTGGAGGGCCTGGCCGCTGGCGCCGACGACTACCTGGTCAAGCCGTTCCAGTTCGAGGAACTGGAGGCCAGGCTGAATGCATTGTTGCGCCGTTCCAGCGGGTTCACCCAGTCGACCATCGCTGCCGGGCCGCTGGTGTTGGACCTCAACCGCAAGCAGGCGGCCCTGGGTGAGCAACCGCTGGCGTTGACCGCCTACGAATACCGCATCCTCGAGTACCTCATGCGCCATCACCAGCAAGTGGTGGCCAAGGACCGCCTGATGGAGCAGTTGTACCCAGGTGACGAGGAGCGTGACCCCAATGTCATCGAAGTGCTGATCGGCCGCCTGCGGCGCAAGCTCGAAGGCGAGCAGGGCTTCAAACCCATCGACACCGTACGCGGGCTGGGCTACCTGTTCACCGAGCGCTGCCGGTGATCCGCTCCCTCCGGGTACGCCTGATGCTGGCCGCCACACTGCTGGCGCTGCTGTTCATGCTGGCGCTGCTCCCGGCCTTGCAGAAGGCGTTCAGCCTGGCGCTCGAGGAGTCCATCGAACAGCGCCTGGCCTCGGACATCACCACCCTCATTTCTGCCGCCCGCATCGAGCACGGCCAGCTGCAGATGCCTGAGCTGCTGCCCGACGAACGCTACAACCTGCCGTACACCGGGCTGCTGGGTTACATCTTCGACCGCCAGGGCAAGCTGGTCTGGCAGTCCCGCGCCACGGCGGCGCAAAACGTCAACTACACCCCCCGCTACGATGGCCGCGGTAACGAGTTCGCCCGTATCCGCCAGGCCTCTGGCGAGGAATTCTTTGTCTACGACGTCGAGGTCAAACTGCTGGGCGGCCAGAGCGCGGCCTACAGCATCGTTGCCCTGCAGCCGGTGCGTGAGTATCAACACACCCTCGATGGCCTGCGGGAAAAACTCTACTTCGGTTTCGGCGCTGCCCTGCTGGCGCTGCTAGTGCTGCTATGGGCCGGCCTGACTTGGGGCCTGCGCTCGTTGCGGCGCCTCAGCCACGAACTGGACGACCTGGAGTCTGGCGCGCGGGAAGGCCTGAGCGGCGATCACCCAAGGGAGCTGCTGCGCCTCACCGGCTCATTGAACCGTCTGCTGCGCAGCGAGCGTGAACAGCGCCAACGCTACAGGCACTCGCTGGACGACCTGGCTCATAGCCTGAAAACACCCCTTGCGGTGTTGCAAGGGGTAGGCGAGAGCTTGCAGCAGCGCAGCGGTGAGCGTGAGCAGTCGCGTATCCTGCAAAGCCAGATTGAGCGCATGAGCCAGCAGATCGACTACCAGTTGCAACGTGCCAGCCTGCGCAAAAGTGGCCTGGTGCGGCACAGCGTAGTGTTGCGGCCACTGCTCGACAGCCTGTGCAGCACCTTGGCCAAAGTCTACCGGGACAAAAACGTGGACGTGACGCTGGACGTGCCGGAACAGGCCTGTGTGCCGATGGAGCAAGGGGCCCTGCTGGAACTGCTGGGCAACCTGCTGGAGAACGCGTATCGCCTCAGCCTGGGCCGGGTGAACGTCAGTTGGGCCAAGGTGCCAGGCCAGCTTACGCTGTGCATCGAAGATGACGGGCCCGGTGTGCCTGCCGATCAGCGCCAGCGCATTCTGGAGCGCGGGGAGCGGCTGGACAGCCAGCACCCGGGGCAGGGCATTGGCCTGGCAGTGGTCAAGGACATCGTCGACAGCTACGACGCCCGGCTCAGTTTGGGTGATTCGGTACTGGGCGGCGCCGCCTTTAGAATCACCTTCAATTTGGAATAGGCCTTTACCACCCGGCGCAAGGCGGATTTCCGCCATCGCCGGTGTACAAATTCCGCCAGCGGGCGGAAACCCGCCATATCCTCTGCAGTGTCGCCCCGTCGTTGGGCACGAAATGCCCGTAAATACTGCCATTGCACCTATCGTGGGCATTTTGGCACCACCTTTGCTATCGATATCGGCAGAGGCCTGCCAAGGCAGCTCGAACACAACGACAAATCCCTCCATGTGCAGGAGGGTTAGCGATTCAGGCGCCGCACCACCCTGGGAAGGGTGAACCGGCGCACTCGAGGAAATTTAGCCATGACGACACGTCAGCCGCTGTACAAATCCCTGTATGTCCAGGTGTTGGTCGCCATCACCATCGGCATTCTGCTCGGCCACTTCTACCCAGAAACAGGCGTCGCCCTCAAACCGCTGGGTGATGGCTTCGTCAAACTGATCAAGATGGTCATCGCCCCGATCATCTTCTGCACCGTGGTCAGCGGCATCGCCGGCATGCAGAGCATGAAGTCGGTCGGCAAGACCGGCGGCTACGCGCTGCTGTATTTCGAAATCGTCTCTACCGTCGCCCTGCTCATCGGCCTCGTCGTCGTCAACGTGGTCAAGCCAGGCGCTGGCATGCACATCGACGTCAGCACCCTGAACGCCAGCAGTGTGGCCGCCTATGCCGCCGCCGGCGCGCAGCAGACCACCGTCGGCTTCCTGCTCAACGTCATTCCCAACACCGTGGTCGGCGCCTTCGCCAACGGCGATATCCTGCAGGTGCTGATGTTCTCGGTGCTGTTCGGCTTCGCCCTGCACCGCCTGGGCAGCTATGGCAAGCCGCTGCTGGACATGATCGACCGTTTCGCCCATGTCATGTTCAACATCATCAACATGATCATGAAGCTGGCCCCGATCGGCGCCATGGGCGCCATGGCGTTCACCATCGGCCAGTACGGCGTGGGTTCGCTGGTGCAACTGGGCTACCTGATGGCGTGCTTCTACGTCACCTGCCTGCTGTTCGTGCTGGTGGTACTGGGCGGCATCTGCCGCGCCCATGGTTTCAGCGTCCTCAAGCTGATCCGCTACATCCGTGAAGAACTGCTGATCGTGCTGGGTACTTCCTCGTCGGAATCGGCCCTGCCGCGCATGCTGGCCAAGATGGAGCGCCTGGGTGCGAAGAAATCGGTGGTTGGCCTGGTAATCCCCACCGGCTATTCCTTCAACCTGGACGGCACCTCGATCTACCTGACCATGGCGGCCGTGTTCATTGCCCAGGCCACCGACACCCCGATGGACATCACCCACCAGATCACCCTGCTGCTGGTGCTGCTGGTCGCATCCAAGGGTGCTGCTGGCGTGACCGGTTCGGGCTTCATCGTGCTGGCGGCTACGCTGTCCGCCGTTGGCCACCTGCCGGTTGCCGGCCTGGCCCTGATCCTCGGCATCGACCGCTTCATGTCCGAAGCGCGTGCACTGACCAACCTGGTCGGCAACGCCGTGGCCACCGTGGTGGTTGCCAAGTGGGTCAAGGAAATGGACAACGACAAGCTGGCTTCGGAGCTGGCCTCCGGTGGCGGCCCGCTGATCGATACCCGTCCTACCGACGACCTGGGTGTCGCTGAAGGCCCTGCTCGCTGATCTCGGGCTAGCGAAACGAAAAAGGCGACTGTGAAGTCGCCTTTTTCATGCCTGCGTATTTACCCTCGGTGTGCGCTTGCAGGTTGGCCCGAATCAGGCCAGCACCACCTCCAGCACCCGAATAACCTGCGCTTGCGGGTAATGCCAGCGCACCTGCACGTCCCAGAACCTCACCCCGTATACCCGCTCCGGCGTGGGCACCTGGTAGGCAGGCCGTGGGTCTTGGGCCAGGCATTGCTCGATGAGGTCTACCACGGGTTGCCCCAGGCGCAGGGTATGCTCGCGAGCTTGCGCCAAGGCTGCGTCGCCCCACTGCACGGCAATCGCTACAGGTGGCTGGCTGGCCATCTGGTTACGGGCATCGGCGACGGTGTCGGCGTAGGGCACATAGGGTTTGATGTCCAGCACCGGGGTACCATCGAGCAGGTCGATGCCCGACAGCAGCAAACGCCCGGGCTCCACACCCTCCAGGCGGACCACCGACTGGCCGATACCGTTGGGCCGGTGGGTGGCACGGGTGGCAAACACCCCCATGCTCTTGTTGCCGCCCAGGCGCGGGGGCCGCACTTTCAGCCGCGGCTTTTCTTCAAGGGCCTGGTGGAACAGAAACAGCAACCAGACGTGGCTGACCTGTTCCAGGCCGTCTACAGCATCACCCTGATCGAACGGCGGCAGCAGCTCCAGCACCCCCCGTGCAGCCGGTGCCAACTGCGGCTGGCGCGGTATGGCGAACTTTTCCTTGAAGCAGGAGCGCACGATGCCGACCGGGCTTACCGTATGCTGCATGGTCATTCAGCCGCGCACGCGCTGGGTAAGGCCCTTGAGGAAGTTGCGCAGCAACTGGTCGCCGCAGGCACGGTAGTTCTCGTGGCCAACCTTGCGGAACAGCGCGCTCAGCTCGGGTTTGCTGACGGGGAAGTCCACTGACTTGAGGATGGCGTGCAGGTCGTCTTCCTTGAGCTCGAAGGCTACCCGCAGTTTCTTGAGGATGAGGTTGTTGGTAACCGGCAGCTCGATTGGCTGCGCTGGCCGGCTGTCATCCTTACCGCGGCGGTAGATGACCAGGCCGTCCAGAAAGTGCGCCATTACCCGTTCAGGGCAACGCACGAAGCCTTCTTCTTCCTCTTTTTTCACGTAGGTCGCCAGCACCAGGGGATGCACGTCGAGGCCGGATAGCCCGATGATTTCGGCCATTTTGGCGTCGTTCACCTTGAGCATGTAGCGCAGGCTGCGCAGGACGTCGTTGTGGTTCATTGCTGCAGAATCCTGTTCAGGTGCCGCGCACCAGCGCGGCGTGTTGCTTAGAAGCGTTCGGTTGCCGCCACGTAGCGCCATTGGCCAAGCGGCAGCTTGCCCATGGACACACCCCCCAGGCGGATGCGGCGCATGCCCAGCAGCTCAAGGCGCAGATAGGCGCACAGCTCGGAGATTTGCCCAGGTTGAGGGTTTTTCAGCACCAGGCGCAGATGGGTTTCGTTCTGCCAGCTGGCCTTGGCCTTGGGCAATTCACGGTCATTACGCATAACACCCCGCGCCAGGCGTTCCAATGCCTGCGGGCTGGCTTCGCCGCGCACCTGGACGACGAATTCCTGCTCCAGACGGCGCAGGTCGGCATTGACCTTACGGGTCACCCGCCAATCCTGGGTGAACACCTGCAAGCCGCTGGCACCGGGTTCAAGCGGCGCTACGCAGGCCTGGCGGGCAAAATGGCCGTGCAGGGCGCGCACGCCTTCACGGTGGGCCTCGCTCAGGCTATCCATGCCCATGCTTACGCGGGCGCTCTCGGTATCCTGGCCGGCAGGCTGGTTCAGCAGCAGGGTAACCGGCTCCAGTGTTTCGGCGCGGGCGCCAGGCAGGAGGGCGACGCTTTGCTGTTCAACCTTGAACTGCGGTTGCTCGACCACCACACCGTCGACCGTCACCCAGCCCCCCTCTATATACAGCTCGGCCTCGCGACGAGAACAGCCAAGCTGCTCGACAAGGCGTTTGGACAGGCGGGTGGGTTCGGACATGACGGCGGTTCGCAAAGGCAAAAAGAGCCTGCATTGTACCTTCCCGCGCGGTTGAGGGGCGGGAATCTGTGGCAATCACACCGTTTTGCGCAAACGCATGTGCAGCAACGGGTAGGGCTGGCCCAGGCCATCGGTTGGCGAGCGGCCGGTCACTTCGAACCCTTCGTGCAGGTAGAAGCCCAAAGCCTTGGGGTTCTGCTCGTTGACGTCCAGCGTCTGGGCATTCAGCACGCTGACGGCGTGACGCAGCAACCGCTTGCCCACCCCGTGACCATGCCAGGCAGGGGCCACGAACAGCATGTCCACGCGGCCTTGGGCCACCCCGATAAAACCCTGGATACTGCCGTTTGGCGCCCGGCAGCACACCAGCATCACGGCGTCCAGGTACTGGCGCAAGATCTTGTCGCGCAGCAGCAGGATGTAGCCCTCGGGCATGAAGTCGTGAGTTGCGCGCACCGCATCTTCCCAAACCTGCACCAGCTCCGGGTAATCGCTGAGATGTGGCGTCTCCAGGGTTGGGAGCTGGCTCATGGTCAGATCGGCTCGGCCCACATGTCGTACTCATCGGCATCTACCACCCGGCAGCGCACCTTGTCGCCCGGCTTGAAGCCATGGTCGCCATCAATGAACACGCTGCCGTCGATTTCGGGTGCATCGAAGAAGCTGCGGCCAACCGAGCCTTGCTCTTCCACTTCATCGATCAGCACGTCGATTTCCTTGCCGATACGCAGTTGCAGGCGGGCAGTACTGATGGCTTGCTGATGAGCCATGAAGCGGTCCCAACGGTCCTGCTTGATGTCATCCGGCACCTCGGCAAGGCCCAGGTCGTTGGCAGGCGCGCCTTCCACCGGCGAATACTGGAAGCAGCCCACGCGGTCGAGCTGGGCTTCGGTCAACCAATCCAGCAGGTACTGGAAGTCTTCTTCGGTTTCGCCCGGGAAACCGACGATGAACGTGGAACGGATCACCAGCTCCGGGCACTGCTCGCGCCATTGCTTGATGCGGGCGAGGGTGCGGTCCTCGAACGCCGGGCGCTTCATCGCCTTGAGCACCTTGGGGCTGGCATGCTGGAACGGGATGTCCAGGTACGGCAGGATCTTGCCGGCCGCCATCAGCGGGATCACATCGTCAACGTTCGGGTACGGGTACACGTAATGCAGGCGAACCCAGGCACCCAGGCTGCTCAGTGCCTCGCACAGTTCGAGCATGCGGGTCTTGACCGGGCGGCCGTTCCAGAAGTCGGTCTTGTACTTGACGTCCACGCCGTAGGCGCTGGTGTCCTGGGAAATCACCAGGATCTCCCTCACACCGGCCTTTACCAGGCGCTCGGCCTCGCTCAGCACCTCACCCACCGGGCGGCTGACCAGCTTGCCGCGCATGGACGGGATGATGCAGAAGCTGCAGCTGTGGTTGCAGCCCTCGGAAATCTTGAGGTAAGCGTAGTGGCGCGGCGTGAGCTTCACGCCCTGTGGCGGCACCAGGTCGATCAGCGGGTTGTGATCCTGGCGCGGCGGCACCACTTCGTGCACGGCATTGACCACCTGCTCGTACTGCTGCGGGCCGGTCACCGATAGCACGCTTGGGTGCACGTCACGGATACTGCCTTCCTCGACACCCATGCAGCCGGTGACGATGACCTTGCCGTTTTCCTTGATCGCTTCGCCAATCACTTCCAGCGACTCGGCCTTGGCGCTGTCGATGAAGCCGCAGGTGTTGACCACCACCACGTCGGCATCTTCATAAGTGGGCACGACTTCGTAGCCTTCCATGCGCAGCTGCGTCAGGATGCGCTCGGAATCGACCAGGGCTTTGGGGCAACCCAGGCTTACGAAACCTACCTTGGGGGTGGCGGGCGTGGTGGACATGACTAACCTCGGTATTGAATGCAGGTCGCCCGGCCGGAATCGGGGGCGAGCTTGACGGGCGCTTTCGGCGCCTCTGATCAAAAAGTGCGCAATTCTAGCGAGCACAAGGTCGCTTGACCAGCAGAAATACGACGAACGCTGCGCTATGCTTCGCGCCGTTGCGTCAGGCCGCTGCGGGTGGCCTGCGTGGAAGTGAACAACAAGGGCCTTGAAGGCCGTCTGCGGGAGTGGTCGATGGTTCAGGCAAGCAGTCACGCCGAGGGCGGGCACCCAGGTAAGCAGGGCGCGACACGGTCGCTGGGCCTGCTGGTGGCGGCGGTCGGGGTGGTTTATGGCGATATCGGCACCAGCCCGTTGTATACCCTCAAGGAAGTCTTTACCGGCGGCTATGGGGTGCCGGTCAACCATGAAGGTGTGTTGGGGATCCTGTCGTTGATCCTCTGGTCGCTGTTATGGGTGGTGTCGTTCAAGTACGTGATGTTCATCCTGCGCGCAGACAACCAGGGCGAGGGCGGCACCATGGCGCTGACTGCACTGGCGCGGCGGGCCACGGCGGCCTACCCGCGGTTGCGCACGCTGATGGTGATATGCGGGCTGATCGGCGCGTCGCTGTTCTACGGCGACAGCATGATCACCCCGGCCGTGTCGGTGCTGTCTGCGGTAGAGGGCATGGGCCTGGCGTTCGATGGCATCGACCACTGGGTGGTGCCCATTTCGCTGGTGGTGCTGGTGGCGCTGTTTCTGGTGCAAAAACACGGTACCGAGAAAATCGGCAAGCTCTTCGGCCCGGTGATGGTCACCTGGTTCCTGGTGCTGGCTGCCCTTGGCGTGCACGGCATTCTGCAAACACCCGAAGTGCTCAAGGCTTTCAACCCGGGCTGGGCGGTGAACTTCTTCGTCGTCCACCCAGGCATGGGCGTGGCCATTCTGGGGGCTGTGGTGCTGGCCCTGACCGGTGCCGAGGCGCTGTATGCCGACATGGGCCACTTCGGTCGCAAGCCCATCGCCCGGGCCTGGTTCGCCTTGGTGCTGCCTGCGCTGGTGCTCAATTATTTCGGCCAGGGTGCGATGCTGCTGCAGAACCCGGAGGCAGCGCGTAACCCGTTCTACCTGCTGGCGCCGGGCTGGGCCCTGCTGCCGCTGGTCGGCCTGTCGACGCTGGCCACCGTCATCGCCTCCCAGGCGGTGATCTCGGGGGCGTTCTCCCTCACCCGCCAGGCCATCCAGCTGGGTTACATTCCGCGCATGCATATTCAACACACCTCCAGTGACGAGCAGGGGCAGATCTACATTGCCGCCGTGAACTGGACGTTGATGGTAGGGGTGGTGCTGCTGGTGATCGGCTTCGAGTCATCAGGGGCACTGGCGGCGGCTTACGGGGTGGCTGTGACCGGGACCATGCTGATGACCACCATCCTGGTGTCTGCGGTGATGCTGTTGCTGTGGAAGTGGCCGCCGATGCTGGCCGTGCCGATCCTGGTGGGGTTCCTGCTGGTCGACGGGCTGTTCTTTGCTGCCAACGTGCCGAAGATCGTACAGGGCGGTGCCTTCCCGGTATTGGCCGGTGGCGTGCTGTTCCTGCTGATGAGTACCTGGAAGCGCGGCAAGCAGATCTTGGTGGAGCGCATAGACGAAGGCGCGCTGCCGCTGCCGCTGTTCATCAGCAGCATCCGCATCCAGCCGCCACACCGGGTGGAGGGCACTGCGGTGTTTCTCACGGCCCGGTCCGACGCGGTGCCCCATGCGCTGTTGCACAACATGTTGCACAACCAGGTGCTGCACAGCCAGGTGGTGCTGCTGACCGTGCTCAGCGAGGACCGGCCGCGGGTGCCGGAGCAGGAGCGTTTCGAAGTGGAGGCCTACGGCGACGGTTTCTTCAGGGTGGTGCTGCACTTTGGCTTCATGGACGAGCCTGACGTGCCGGCAGCGTTGAAGCTGTGCCACCTGGACGACCTGGACTTCACGCCCATGCGCACCACGTATTTCCTCAGCCGCGAGACGGTCATCGCCTCCAGGCTGGAGGGCATGTCGCGCTGGCGGGGCAACCTGTTCGCGTTCCTGCTGAAGAACGCCAACGGCAACCTCAGGTTCTTCAACCTGCCGCTCAACCGAGTAATCGAGTTAGGAACGCAGGTAGAGATTTGAGTGACTAGGCAGGGGGGGCCTGAAGGCCCCCCCTTTTCCTCAGTTCTGCTCCGCCACACTCGACTTGCCTTGGCGCGTCTCTATCTCGTCGATCAGGCGCTTGGCCAGTGCCGGGTAGTTTTCGTCAAAGTGGTGGCCGCCCGGCAGCTTCAAACGCTCGCCCACGGCCGTCTTGTCGGTACAACCGCTTTCGTCGGTTTCTTCCACCCCGTACACGCACACCACCTTGGCCGCTGGCAGTTTTGCCATTTCCGGGCCTGTAGGCGCTTCCTGGCCTTCCTTGCCCAACCAGCCTTCAACTTCGATCTCAAAGCTGCCACTGCGAGCGAAGGCCAAAAGCACAACGGCATCGATGCGTTGCTGGTCCTCGGCCGGCAGGCGGTTATAGATGGCCGGCAGTACGTCTGCACCAAATGAATAACCGGTCAGCACGAAGCGCTTGGTGCCCCACTTCTGGCGGTAGTGATGCATCAGCTCTGACAGGTCGGCTGCGCTCTGTTCCGGCGTCTTGTGCTGCCAGTAGTAGCGCAGAGTGTCGATGCCCACCACCGGGTAACCGAGCTTGGCCATTTCCCCGGCCACATCACGGTCAAGGTCGCGCCAGCCGCCGTCACCGGAAAGGAACAGGGTCACGGTGTCGGTCGTCTGCCCGGCAGGTACTTCAACCACCGGTATGGCCAGGGCGTTGCCGTCCTGGCCAACCAGCGCCTGGGTCAGCTGCGCCTTGAGCACTTGTGGCAAATGAATGTCGTAGTCGCTGATGCTGGTTTCGGCGTTGGCCTGGTCGCGGACGAAGGCGGCGCTGGCATCATCGGGGTTGTCGTTCCAGGCCACGTTCCAGTGGCCGTGGGGGGCGGATTTAGGCAGCGGGGCCTGGCACCCGGGTTGCTCCAGCGTGAAACCCACGGAAATAGCCCGGGCCTTGTCGTTGCCTTGGCTGGCCAGCCAGCGCCAGGCCTGTGCGGCACCTGGCCCGATACCGGCCACCAACGTGGGTGGCTGCGGCAACTGGGCCAGCGCCTGGTCCATCGCTTGCTGCTGCTTGCTGCAATCGGCGGCGGGCAAGGTCACCTGCACCAGTTGCGCATCTGCGGCCTGGGCCAGGTCCAGCAGTTGCTTGTGGGTCAGGGCCTGGTCTTCAGGCACACCGATGGCGACCCGGGCGGTGGCGCGCACCCCGGGGGTAACACGGGTGATGCTGGTGCCATCAATGGTCAGTTGTTCAAGCCGGGCCTCAGGTGCTGGGCGCGTCCATAGCCAGAACGCCAACCCGGCGCCAAGGGCGGCCAGCAGCAAGGGAACCAGCAGGTACAGCCAAAAGCGTCGGGTCATCAGCGTTTCACCAATCCAGTCAAGCCGCCGGCAATCAGGGCAGCAGTGTCGGCCAGTGCCACCAGGGGGTCGAGCCCGGCTGGCACAGCCATGTAACGGGGTTCCCAGTCCGGTTGGAACTTGTCCTTGAAACGGCGCAGCCCCTGGAAGTTGTAAAGCTGCTCGCCACGGCGGAACACCATCGAACCCAGGCGCTGGGTAAGGGGCGCGCCACGGCGCGGCTGCAGGCCGGAAAGCGGCACCATGCCGAGGCTGAAGCGGCCGTAGTCATGGCTTTTGTAATGCAGGATCAGGCCGATCATCATGAATTCCATGGTCAGCTTCGGCGCCTCTGGGTGGGCGCGCATCAGGTCCAGGCTCGCCAGTTCGTTGCTGTGGGTTTCCAGCAGGTTGGCAAACGCCACCGGCCGGCCCTGGAAGCGAATCAGGGCGATGCGGAAGTGCTGCAGGTACTCCGGGCTGAAACGCCCCAGCGAGAAGCCTTTCTCGCGCACGTTCTTGCCGGTCAGCCAGGCATCCGAAATTTCCTTCAGCTCGGCCAGCGGGGCTTGGCCGTGCTCGTGAATTTCCAGGGTCAGGCCATCGCGACCGCCACGGTTCCAGGTGTAGCGCAGGTCCTTCATCTCCTTGCCTTTAGCTTCGAGATCAAAGCGGCGCAGGTCGACCCGGGCTTCCTCGCCCAGCTTCAACGCGGTCAGGCCAATGTCCATGTAGAACGGCAGGTTCTCGGCGCGCACCTGGTAGAACACCGGCCGGGCATGGTGCAGGTCGCACAGGTCACGGAACTGCCAGATCATTTCAGCACGTTCCTGGGCAGGGCCAATGGGGTCGTACAGCGCCACCAGGCTGCGACCACGGCGTGCGTACATCAGAAACGCGTTGTCGCGGGGGTGGAACAGCAGGGCCTTGTCGCCGGTCAGGGCCAGGCCCCCGTCGGGTTGGTCCGACGCCAGCAGTATGCGGTTGGCGCGCTGCAGCTCCGCTTCATCAGGCTGATGAATGACCGGTGGCGCCGTACGCAGCAGCCAGGTCAGCGCCAACGCGGCCAGCAGCAAGGCACTGCCCATGGCCGCACGCAGACCGCGTGGGGCATCGGCGTCCAACGTGAACTGCCACCACAGTTGGTGGCTGTACGGCACGTCCTGGTAAGCAAACAGCAGCAGCCATACCGAAGCACCGACCGCGCAGGCACTGGCGACCAGATACACCGGCGAGAACGGCAGTTCCAGCAGGCGGCTTGGGCGGTAGAACGAGCGGCGGAACAAGGCGAGCAGGGCAGCGGTGAATGTCAGCAGGGACGCTTCTTCCCAGTCGAAGCCCTTGAGCAGCGACAGCAACGAGCCCACCAGCAGCAGTACCGTGGTCAACAACCAGGCAGCCGACAGGCGCCGGCGCAGGCCCTGGGCCAGCAGCAGGCACAGTACGCCAATCAGGCTGGCGCCAAAGTGCGATGCGTCGATCAGCCGGTGAGGGATCAGGAAACCCATGTGCTCAAGGCGCGAGTCAATCTCGGGTGTAGCGCCGGAGAACAGCAACACCACGCCGGAGATGAACACCATGATCGCCAGGATCGGCGCAGCCAACCCCGACGCAGCCTTCATTGCCTGCTGGGCGAACAGCAGGCGCTTGGCTTCATTGGCCAGCAGCAGTACGCACGCTACCAGCAACGGCAGCACCACATAGATCAGCCGATACAGCAGCAAGGCCGCTGCCAGCGGAGCGGCACCCAGCTGGTTGGCAAAGGCGGCCAGCAGGATCGCTTCGAATACCCCGACACCTCCCGGTACGTGGCTGAGCACGCCGGCTGCCAGGGCCAGCAGGTAGACCAGGACGAACGCGCCGAAAGGTGGTGCCTCTGGCAGTAGCAGGTACAGCACAGTAGCCGCAGCGGCGACATCCAGCGCAGTGATCAGCAACTGCAGGCCTGCCAGGCGGGCACCTGGTAGGCGCAGGGTGCGGCGGCCCAGTTGCACCAGCAGGTTGTCTGCCAGTGGTTGCTCCGCAAGGCGCCTGCGGTACAAGCCGGCCACCAGCAGTGCGCTGGCCACTAGCACCGCGATGGCGACACCCGCCAGCAGGGTGGGCGACAAACGCAGGGCAGTGGAGGCCGCTGGCAGGTTGCTCAAGGTGGCCAGGGCTGCCAGCGGTGGCAGTGCGCAGCCCAGTGAAAGGCTGGCGAATACCGTCATGCGCGCCACTTCACCCGCACCGAGCCCCTGGCGGGCATAGAGGCGATAACGCACCGAACCGCCCGAGAGCATCGAGAGGCCAATGGCATTACCAATCGCGAAGGCGCTGAAGCCGCCCAGCACCAGGCTGCTTGCCGGCAATTTCACCCCGGCGTAACGGCTGGCCGACCACTCGTAACCTAGCAGGATCACAAAGCCGACCACGGTCGCCAGCAAGGCGCCCAGCAACGCGTGCACCGGCACACTCAGCATGGCGTCGTGCAGGGCATAGATGTCCAGCTCGCTCAACAGGTGGCGGCAGGCGATCAGCGCCATGGTGAACAACAGCAGGGTCACCGCCAGGCCAATGGGCTGGCGGTAGCGGCTGATGCGTTCGAGCAAAGGCAGGCGCTGCGCTGCAGTTGGCAGTGCGGTTGCCAGTGGCCCTGCGGGTTCGGGGTTGTGCGAAGTCATGGGTTACCTCGTGCATCAGGCGCGAGGTGAAGAAGAGGTGCGGCCAAGTGAAAGTCCCTTTGGGAAAACGTATCCAATATTACTCCTGCCCAAGGCGCTTAACAGCCAGGCAGCGTTAAAGATAGTTCATTCTAAGGGCGGCGGGCCAAGCCTGTGGTTGGGCAGGCCCCGGCAAAACAAGGCGGGCGGGGTATACGAGTGGGCTAAAGCAACAAACCCCGCCTGTCGCTAAACAGGCGGGGTTTGTTCTGACGATATGGTTGCGGGAGCCGGATTTGAACCGACGACCTTCGGGTTATGAGCCCGACGAGCTACCAGGCTGCTCCATCCCGCGTCAGTGGGGCGAATTCTACAGTTTCCATGGAGGGTGTCAAGCGCTACTTGTTGATTCTTTTGATTTTTTTAGCCGCACTTTCTCAGGGCCAAAGAAAAAGGCCACTGCGTTAACAGTGGCCTTCTCTCGAATCTGGTTGCGGGAGCCGGATTTGAACCGACGACCTTCGGGTTATGAGCCCGACGAGCTACCAGGCTGCTCCATCCCGCGCCTGTGAGATCGAATTCTACGGATTTCCCTGGAGGTGTCAAGCTTTATTCTAAAAAAACCTTTCCCGTTCAAACTCTTAGCAGCCGTAAAGGGGGAGCGCCCCAGGCGTGGCGGGGTTTTCAGGCCGGTAATCGGGCAACCTTGGGCACAGGCTGTTTCACTCCAGGCCTCATGCGCTACTATCTGTATGAATTTACAGTGCTCACGGTCATCCATGTCTTTGCGCAAGATCATCCACGTCGACTGCGACTGCTTCTACGCAGCAATCGAGATGCGCGACGACCCGCGCCTGGCCGGTCGGCCGATGGCAGTGGGTGGCTCCGCCGAGCGGCGTGGGGTCATCGCCACCTGCAATTATGAGGCGCGTGCCTATGGTGTGCGCTCGGCCATGTCGTCCCGCCATGCCCTCAAGCTGTGCCCGGACCTGTTGATCGTGAAGCCGCGTTTCGAGGCCTACCGCGAAGCTTCGCGTGAAATCCACAGTATTTTCCGCGAGTACACCGACCTGATCGAGCCGTTGTCCCTTGATGAAGCCTATCTGGACGTCAGTGACAGCCAGTGGTACGCCGGCAGCGCCACGCGCATCGCTGAAGACATTCGCCGGCGTGTTGCCCGCACACTGCATATCACGGTTTCTGCGGGTGTGGCGCCCAACAAGTTCCTGGCCAAGATCGCCAGTGACTGGCGTAAGCCCAACGGGTTGTTCGTGATAACACCCGACGAGGTCGAGGCGTTCGTCGCCGCATTGCCGGTTGCCAGGCTGCATGGGGTGGGCAAGGTGACCGCAGAGAAGCTGACGCGCCTTGGCATCGAAACCTGCCTGCAACTGCGAGACTGGTCGCGCCTGGCGTTGGTGCGCGAATTCGGCAGTTTCGGCGAGCGCTTGTGGGGCTTGGCGCGAGGCATTGACGAGCGGGTTGTTCATAACGACAGCCGTCGCCAATCGGTCAGCGTGGAAAACACCTACGACACCGACCTGCCGGACCTGGCCAGTTGCCTGGCGCGCTTGCCGGAGCTGCTGGAAAGCCTGAATACACGCATCGAACGAATGGACGCCAGCTACCGACCGGACAAACCCTTCGTCAAGGTCAAGTTCCACGACTTCACCCAGACCACGCTGGAGCAGGCCGGGGCGGGCAGGGACCTGGACAGTTATCGTCAGTTATTGGGGCAGGCGTTCGCCAGGGGTGGCAAACCGGTGCGTTTGCTGGGGGTAGGGGTGAGGTTGCGTGACCTGCGCGGGGCGCATGAACAGATGGAGTTGTTCCCGCCGCAATAGCGCACCTGGCGACGGTGCGCCCGCTTTCTATAAAGAAGGCGCATTTTGCCAGTGGATCAATGGGTCAGTGCGCGCCTGGGTCGGCCACCAGCCGGCCGGTTGCCTTGGTCAACGACTTGAGAAACTCCTGTTGCAGCTCCGGGTCGTTGCGCGTCAGCTCGATCAGGCTTTGCTCCATTTCGCTGGCTTCCTCTTCCAGGCCCAGCTCTGCCAGGCGTTTGACCCGGTGCACCCATTGCCCGACATCGTCGTCTTCGAGGTCGTCGAAAATCAGCTCGTGGGCTTCGCGCAACTTGTTGCGCAGCGTGGCGCTGACCAACAGACTGGCATCACCACGTACCGCGTTGTCTTCATCCACTACCTGTAGATGCAGTGTGCCAACGTGGTTGAGGTTCTGTTCGGAGAACGGAGTGTCCAGCAGGTTCAAGCGCAACATGCCATTGCGGTCGGTAGTGAGTTCGTGGGTCATCTTGCCCGCTTTCACCTCGACCAGGCGCTCGCTCCACGGCATGCTCGTGGCCTCTTCGCGCTTGGCTTTCTGCACTTCGCTGATACCCGCAAGGTTCTGCTGGGCGCGGCCATTGGACGCCACGTTCATGAACGGGTTGAGGCCGTCCACGCCGTAGCTCAGCCAGTCATGGGTGACACTTTGCGGCAGGTTGCCCAAGGCGAAGACGTTGACCACGTTTGCCCCAACGCCTGCCACCACCGCAACAGCGCCAAGCGGGATTTCGTAGATTTCCCGCCATGGCTGGTAGGGCGTATAGCGGTCGTAGTGACGGGTCACTTCGTATTCGGTGACTTCAAAACGCTTCTGCTCGTGCACGCGCACACGTCGCTGCGGCAGCTCCATGACCTCTGGCTCGCCAACATCGATTTGCAAGGTGTGCTCGAGCAGCTTGCGCTCCACGCGCTCCTCATGGTCGCTACGCTGGGGCATCTGGTTGGCGCAGCCGCTGACGAGCAGGGCGCCGCAGAGTGCGGCGCCCGTCAGGTTGAAGGTACTTCGCTTTGACATGATCACTCGGGCATTGGTTATCAGCGGCGAACGCGGGTCTGCAGGAAGGTCAGCACCTCGTTGAGCGGCAACGCTTGGGCATCCTGCTCGGTCCGGTGCTTGTATTCCAGGTTGCCATCAGCCAGGCCACGGTCACTGACCACGATGCGGTGCGGAATACCGATCAGTTCCATGTCGGCGAACTTGATACCGGGGCTGGTCTTCTTGTCCCGGTCGTCCAGCAGCACTTCGTAACCGGCAGCGGTCAGCTCGGCATACAGCTTGTCGGTCGCCTCGCGAACAACCTCGGTCTCATAGCGCAGTGGTACCAGGGCGATCTGGAAGGGCGCCAGTGCATCGTTCCAGATAATGCCCTTGTCGTCGTGGTTCTGCTCGATGGCAGCGGCCACCACGCGGGATACACCAATGCCGTAGCAGCCCATGGACAGCACCACTGGCTTGCCGTTTTCACCCAGTACCTGGCACTTGAGCGCCTCGCTGTACTTGGTGCCCAGCTGGAAGATATGGCCCACTTCGATACCGCGCTTGATCACCAGCGTGCCTTGGCCGTCCGGGCTTGGGTCGCCTTCGACCACGTTACGCAGGTCGGCCACCTGAGGTACTGGCAGGTCGCGTTCCCAGTTCACGCCGAAGTAGTGCTTGTCGTCGATGTTGGCGCCGATGCCGAAGTCGCTCATCAGGGCCACCGAGCGGTCGATCACGCACTCCAGCGGCAGGTTCATCGGGCCGAGCGAGCCGGCGCCGGCGCCAATGGCGTCACGCAGGTCGGCATCGGTTGCCATGACCAGCGGGTCGGCCACCTGCTCCAGCTTGGCGGCCTTGATTTCGTTGAGCTCGTGGTCACCACGCACGACCAGGGCGACCAGCTTGCCCTCTTCGGAGCCACGTACGATCAAGGTCTTGACGGTTTTCTCGATCGGCAGGCCGAAGTTCTCAACCAGCTGGGCAATGGTCTTGGCATTGGGCGTATCGACCAGGCGCAGCTCTTCGGTAGGGGCAGGGCGCACGGTTTCCCGCGGCATGGCCTCGGCCTTCTCGATGTTGGCGGCGTAGTCGGAGCTGTCGCTGAAGATCACATCGTCTTCACCCGACTCGGCCAGCACGTGGAATTCGTGCGAGTAGCTGCCGCCGATGGACCCGGTGTCGGCCTGCACAGGGCGGAAATCCAGGCCCAGGCGGGTGAACACATTGGTGTACGCCTGGTGCATGCGGTCGTAGGTTTCCTGCAGGGAGCCCTGGTCGGCATGGAACGAGTAGGCGTCCTTCATGATGAACTCGCGGCCGCGCATCAGGCCGAAGCGCGGGCGGATCTCGTCACGGAACTTGGTCTGGATCTGGTACATGTTCAGCGGCAGCTGTTTATAGCTGGACAGCTCATTGCGGGCCAGGTCGGTGATGACCTCTTCGTGGGTAGGGCCCACGCAGAACTCACGCTGGTGACGGTCCTTGACCCGCAGCAGCTCGGGGCCGTACTGCTCCCAGCGGCCGGATTCCTGCCACAGTTCGGCGGGCTGGATGCTGGGCATCAGCACTTCCAGTGCGCCGGCTGCGTTCATTTCCTCGCGCACCACGTTCTCGACCTTGCGCATGACCCGCAGGCCCATCGGCAGCCAGGTGTACAGGCCGGAGGCCAGTTTGCGGATCATGCCGGCACGCAGCATGAGCTGGTGGCTGATGACCACTGCGTCGGCAGGGGTTTCTTTCTGGGTGGCGAGCAAATATTGACTGGTGCGCATGGTTAGCCGTGTCTAATACGTTGAAATAGCCCCGCATTGTACGGGGGTGAAACGAAGGCGTACAGGATGCCCCAGGGCGCCGCTGTTGTCAGCCAAAGAAAAAGCCCGGCGTGATCGCCGGGCTTTTCAAGGGCGGGGCACTGCAAGCCAGGCTTACAGGATGCTCAGCGGGTACTCCACGATCAGGCGCAGTTCGTCCAGCGATGGGGAGCCGTAGTAGACGCCATCGGAAGAGCGGTAGGTGGCCTGACGTACGCGGAAGCTGAGGTCCTTGGCCGGGCCTTCCTGCAGCACGTACTTGATGTCGATGTCGCGTTCCCATTCCTTGCCATTGCTGGTGGTGCCGGTGTCTGCACCGGTACCGCGCACGTAGCGAGTCATGAAGCTCAGGCCTGGGATGCCGTACTCGGCAAAGTTCAGGTCGTAGCGGGCCTGCCAGGACTTCTCGCCTTCGGCGTTGAAGTCGGAACGCGCCACGGAGTTGGCCAGGAACACGGTGCCACCGCCGTCTACGCCGTAGCCATAGTCGCCGTCACCGGTCACTTTCTGGTAGGCCAGGGTGAAGGTGTGCGCGCCGATGTTGTACGCACCGGACAGGCTGAAGGCACGGTTGTCGAGCTTGGTCACGCCGTCTTTCTCGGCGCGCTGCAGGCCTTGGCCATCGCTCTTGGTGTCGTAGAAGTTGAAGTCGAACACCAGGCCTTGCTTGTCGGACAGCGGCAGCGCCCAGTTGACGTTGGCGTAGTATTTGCGCCAGTAGTCTTCGACCTTGGAGTAGTACAGGCTGGTGGACAGGCTGTCGGTGAAGGCGTAGGTACCACCGAATACATCGGCTTCCTTCAGGCGCAGGCTGTCACGGTTGGTCTGCTCCTGGCCGGTCAGGCTGGTGAAGCGGCCGGCGTGCAGGGTCAGGCCTTTGATGTCGTTGCTGGTGAGCAATGCACCTTGGGCGATCTCAGGCAGCAGGCGGCTGTCATCGGTTGCGAAGACGGGCAGCGCAGTGAACTGGTCGCCGACTTTCAGAACGGTGTCGGAAATGCGGAATTTCACCGCGCCGCCGCCTTTGGAGTAGTCATCCTGCGAGCGGCCGTCGGAGCCCGTCGGGAACAGGCCGGTGCCGGCGCGGCCTTTGCCGCTGTCCAGCTTCAGGCCCAGCATGCCGATGGCGTCCAGGCCTACACCTACGGTGCCCTGGGTGAAGCCCGACTCGTAGGTGCCGACGAAACCGAGGCCAGTTTCTTCGCGGCGGCTTTGGCCGCCCTGGTTGTTGCGGAAATCACGGCTGAAATACAGCATGCGAGTTTTGACGCTCAGCTTGCTGTCTTCAACAAAACCTTTGGACTCATCCTGCGAAGAGGCCAGTGCCATCTGCGAGGACCCCGCCGAAACGGCCAGGGCGATCATGCTCCACTTCATCACGCGCATCGTGATTTGCTCCTTTGGTTTTTTTAGGAAGAGTACCGCTGCGTCCAGGTGTTCTAGTTATCGGGCGCAGCTCTTTCTTGTTATGTCGGCGAAAAGATATAGCACGCTGACTGACGTTGGCGATATGGCAATAAGCACTCTTTACGGAACTTTTTTTCCACGTCGCTGTCGGGCATTTTCAGGTCGTAATCCGCAGCTTTTCACATATAGCCTTGGTAACCCGGGTATTGCAGTAGTCATGCCGACTTGGCGTCAGAGCAATGCAACAAGCGTGCTCATATTTGCCCCGGTTGATGAAATTTTCACATTTGCCGGGGGCGACCCCCGCCGAGGTCCTGAAAACACGGGGTGTGCGCTGTCTGATGGTGTGCCTGTGCAAACCCACGTGGCAAACCCGCTAGCTTGCTATCAAAGTCAATGTGTTACCGCGATTTGTTAATCCAGAGTCAATTGTGGCCTTCGTTTGTGTCAGACCGTGTATAGGAGGCGTCATTTTGGTGCGAAAAGTAGCGCTGTGTTACCGGGATCGTGCAGCGTATTCTGATGACGGCTTTTTTTTACGTTGTAACCGCTGTATCCGCTTGGAGGAGATTCACTTTGTTTGTTCTTGATTCGCGTTTGCAACTCGATACGGTGGTACTGGGTGACTTCGCGCTATGCCAGCTGCTGCTGAGCAAGGATGCCAACTATCCGTGGTTCATCCTGGTGCCAAAACGCCCGGGCGTCAGTGAGCTTTTCGACCTGGACGCCGCCGAGCAACACCAGTTGTGGCAAGAAACCACCCAGTTGGCCGTCGCGCTCAAAGCCAGCTATGGCGCCGACAAGATGAATGTCGCCACCCTGGGTAACGTGGTCAGCCAGTTGCACATGCATGTGATCGTGCGTATGCAAGGCGACGCGGCATGGCCGGCACCGGTTTGGGGCAAGTGCCCGGCGGTGAGCTACAGCGACGAGCAGGTGCAAGTGGTTCGCCAGCGCGTGCGGGCTTTGCAGCTGGAAGGCTTCAAGGAGGCCGCCGATGTCGCTTGAGCAGCGCATGGTCGAGCTGGAAACCCGTCAGGCGTTTCAGGATGACACCATCCAGGCGCTCAATGACGTGGTGGTGGAGCAGGGGCGGGTGATCGAGCGGCTGCAGTTGCAGATGGCCGAGCTGCTCAAGCGTTACGAGGAAATGGTAGGGCAGTACGGCAGTGAGGGTGAGGAGGCGCCGCCGCCTCATTACTGAACACAGCGGCTTACCTGTCGGGCCGGTGGCCGGCCCGCTGGAGGGGTGGGTTTCAGCGGCGGTTCACCGCCACCACGTCCTCGGCCTGCAGGCCTTTGTCGCGGTGCATCACGGAAAACTCGACGCGCTGGCCCTCGACCAGAATGCGGTGGCCCTCACCGCGAATGGCGCGAAAGTGCACGAAAATATCGTCGCCGGAATCCCGGGAGATAAAGCCGAAGCCTTTGGAGGTGTTGAACCACTTCACGGTGCCGGTATCCCGGTTGCTGGCATCAGGTGTGCTGTGCTGGGTTGCGCGGGCCTTACGCGGGCTTTGGGCGAAACCCGCCACCAGGTGCAGCAGCACAGCCAGCGATGCACAGACCAGCGCCGCCAGGTTGCCCATTTCCGGGCGCGCCAGCAGGGTCAGGGTTTGCAGCACCACCGCTACCACCAGCAAGGCGCAGGCCAGGTATTGCAATTGTTGCCTGGCGCCGCGGTAGTGCAGCGGTACCACCGGTGCCAGTACCAGGTTGAGCAGGCCGAGCAGGGCCAGGTACACCGCGTCGGGTTGTTGCAGGAAGGGTATGGCTTCGGTTTTCAGGCTGGGCATGAACGATAGCAGCAGCGCTGCCACGCCCGTCACCAGATGGACGATCTTGAACATGGGATTGGCTCACAGTTGATAAAGCTGATCACGGGGAGAGCTGGCGGCACGGTGCGCATGAGATGTAGAGCGCGAACACATGACCCACAGCCTATGCACCCGGCAATTGCAGTCCGCACGGGTGGCACGCTGCCTATTTAACAGTAAAGCCGCAGGGTACTCAAACCGCAGGGCGTTCGCGGGTGGCCTGCAACGCCTTGTCACAGGCGCAACGCCCCAGGTATTGCTACAGTGGTCGGCACCCGTTTGGGTCTCAAGCTTTCAGAAGGGGAACGTCATGGCAATCGATATCGGCATCAATGAAGCAGATCGCAAGTCCATCGTCGATGGGCTGTCCCGCCTGTTGTCGGACACGTACGTGCTGTATCTGAAAACCCATAATTTTCACTGGAACGTCACCGGGCCATCATTCCGTACCTTGCACCTGATGTTCGAAGAGCAATACAACGAGCTGGCGCTGGCAGTCGACTCCATCGCCGAGCGTATCCGTGCACTGGGCTTTCCGGCACCCGGTTCGTATGCATTTTATGCCCGCCACTCCTCGATCGAGGAGGAGGAAGGGGTGCCCCATGCCGATGAAATGATCCGCCAGTTGGTACAGGGGCAGGAAACCGTGGTGCGCACGGCGCGCAGCATCTTCCCGGTGGTGGACAAGGTCAGTGACGAACCCACCGCCGACCTGCTGACCCAGCGCATGCAGGTTCACGAAAAAACCGCCTGGATGTTGCGAGTGCTGCTCGACGGCAAGTAGCAGGCACTGTATGCGAAGGCCCGGGTAACCGCCCGGGCCTTTGTGATTTGTGCGGGAAGGCTTTGCCGCTGCTCAGTACCGACCGAACGGCGCTTCATACACCCCCTGGTACCTGATACGAGGAGGTGTGGCAGATGATCCCCGCGAGCAAACGTACGACAGGCCAAGGGCGTTGGCCTGGCAAACAGTGCATCGACCCCTTCAAGGCCGACTTCGACATGCTGCAGACACAGCCCGTGTCGCGCTCGGTACGGTTGAACGGGTTTTCAACCTGCCTGCGCCTGGAGGCGGTGTACTGGAGCATCCTGGAACGCATCGCTGCGGTGAACCACTGCTCGGTCAGCGCGGTACTGTCCTACGTGGACCGCGAAATACACCTGCGCCAGGGTGGGGTGCGCAACTTCAGTGGCCTCATCCGCGTGATCTGCGTGGCATGGCTGCAGGACCCGCCAGCTGCGCACTGATCGCCCGGCGGGCTGCGCAGTGCCGGTTAACCATATATAATCCCGCTTTTTGCTGCCCCGGCAGCCAGCGTTGTGGTTGACGAGAGACACCCATGCCCCTTTATGACTATCAATGTGCGTCCTGCGAGCACCGCATGGAGGTGCTGCAGAAAATCAGCGCCGCGCCGCTTACCGACTGCCCGGCCTGTCAGGCCCCGGCGCTGAAGAAGTTGCTGTCGGTACCCGGTTTCCGCCTCAGCGGTAACGGCTGGTACGAAACCGACTTCAAGACTGGCGCCAAGAAGAACCTGGCAGGCGGCGACAAGGCCGACTGAGTTGAATGCTGTGACCGGGTCTTGCAGTATTAGCCCTCCGGGCGGCCAAGGCCTCCACCGAATACACGAATCACGAGAAGCGAAACCACCATCATGATGCGCAGCCATTATTGCGGCCAACTGAACGAGAGCCTGGACGGCCAGGAAGTCACCCTTTGCGGCTGGGTCCATCGTCGCCGGGACCACGGCGGGGTGATCTTCCTCGACATCCGTGACCGCGAGGGCATGGCCCAGGTCGTGTTCGACCCGGACCGCGCCGACACCTTCGCCGCTGCTGACCGCGTGCGCAGCGAGTACGTCGTGCAGGTCACCGGCAAGGTGCGCAAGCGCCCTGACGGTGCGGTCAATGCCAACATGGCGTCCGGCGCCATCGAAATCCTCGGTTATCAGCTCAATGTGCTGAACGAAGCCGAAACCCCGCCGTTCCCGTTGAACGAATACTCCGACGTGGGCGAAGAAACCCGCCTGCGCTATCGCTTCATCGACCTGCGTCGCCCGGAAATGGCCGACAAGCTGCGCCTGCGCTCGCGCATCACCAGCAGCATCCGCCGCTTCCTCGACGAAAACGGCTTCCTGGATGTGGAAACCCCGATCCTCACCCGTGCCACCCCAGAAGGCGCGCGTGACTACCTGGTGCCAAGCCGTACCCACGCCGGCAGCTTCTTTGCCCTGCCACAGTCGCCGCAACTGTTCAAGCAGCTGCTGATGGTGGCCGGCTTCGACCGCTACTACCAGATAGCCAAATGCTTCCGTGACGAAGACCTGCGCGCAGATCGCCAGCCGGAATTCACCCAGATCGACATCGAGACCAGCTTCCTGGACGAATCCGAGATCATGGGGCTGACCGAGAGCATGATCCGCAAGCTGTTCAAGGAAGTGCTGGACCTGGAGTTCGGCGATTTCCCGCACATGACCTTCGAAGAAGCCATGCGCCGCTACGGTTCCGACAAGCCAGACCTGCGTATCCCGCTGGAACTGGTCGATGTTGCCGACCAGCTCAAGGACGTCGATTTCAAGGTGTTCGCCGGCCCGGCCAACGATCCGAAATGCCGCGTCACCGCCCTGCGCCTGCCAGGCGGCGCCAGCATGCCGCGCAGCAAGATCGACGAGTACACCAAGTTCGTCGGCATCTATGGTGCCCGCGGCCTGGCCTACATCAAGGTCAACGAGCGCGCCAAAGGGGGCGAGGGCCTGCAGTCGCCGATCGTCAAGAACATCCCCGAGGCCAACCTCAACACCATCCTCGACCGCGTCGGCGCTGTAGACGGCGACATCGTGTTCTTCGGTGCAGACAAGTTCAAGATCGTCAGCGAGGCCCTGGGCGCGCTGCGTATCCGCCTGGGTCACGACTTCGAGCTGTTCACCTGCGAGTGGGCACCGATGTGGGTCGTCGACTTCCCGATGTTCGAAGAGAACGAAGACGGCAGCTTCACGGCGTTGCACCACCCGTTCACCGCGCCGAAGTGCTCCCCGCAGGAGCTTGAGGCCAACCCCGCCACGGCCCTGTCCCGCGCCTACGACATGGTGCTCAACGGCACTGAACTGGGTGGCGGTTCCATCCGTATCCACCGCAAGGAAATGCAGCAGGCCGTGTTCCGCCTGCTGGGTATCGAAGCGGCGGAACAGGAAGAGAAGTTCGGCTTCCTGCTCGATGCCCTGAAGTTCGGTGCACCGCCCCACGGCGGCCTGGCCTTCGGTCTGGACCGCCTGGTCATGCTGATGACTGGCGCCCAGTCGATTCGTGAAGTGATCGCCTTCCCGAAAACCCAGAGTGCCGCGTGCGTCATGACCCAGGCCCCAGGGCTGGTCGATGCCAAGGCCCTGCGCGAGCTGCATATCCGTCTGCGCGAGCAGACCAAGGTCGAGTAATCGGCCCCGGGCGTATCCGGCGGATGCGCCCATGCGCTTCGGCGCAGTCTTTCCATGTTCCGCCCTTCGGGGCGGAACCTGTTTCTGTTTCAAGGATCGGGAGTCGTTATGGCAGGCCATTCCAAGTGGGCGAACATCAAGCACCGCAAAGAGCGCCAGGATGCCAAGAGAGGCAAGGTCTTCACCAAGTGGATCCGTGAGCTGACCGTCGCTGCCAAGCAGGGCGGCCCGGACGCGGCCTCCAACCCGCGCTTGCGCCTGGCGCTGGATAAGGCCCTGGGTGCCAACATGAGCCGCGACATTATTGACCGCGCCGTGGCACGTGGTGCCGGTACCAACGAAAGCGACAACGTCGAAGAGCTCAGCTACGAAGGTTACGGCCCAGGCGGCGTGGCGATCATGGTCGAAGCCATGACAGACAACCGCAACCGCACGGCTGCGGCTGTGCGCCATGCCTTCACCAAATGCGGGGGCAACCTGGGCACCGACGGTTCGGTGGCGTATCTGTTCGAACGCAAGGGCCAGATCAGTTTCGCCCCAGGGATAGACGAAGACGCCCTGATGGAAGCTGCGATGGAGGCCGATGCCGACGACGTGGTAGCCAACGATGATGGCTCGTTCGAGGTGTTTACGTCGTTCAACAGCTTCTATGCCGTGCGCAATGCGCTGGAAGAGGCAGGTTTCAAGGCGGCGGATGCGGAAATCGTCATGCAGCCGACCACCAGTGCCGAGTTGGACCAGGATGGCGCTGAAAAGGTACTCAAGCTGATCGACATGCTCGAAGACCTGGACGACGTGCAGAACGTCTATTCCAATGCGCAGATCTCCGACGAGATCATGGAAAACCTCGGCTAGGGTGTTCTGGTAGCTCCAATCAGGCATTCAGGCTTTTCTTTGCTCGCACCGGCCCTTTCGCGGCGGTACGGCGCTCCGATAGACTCGCAGCGCCGTACCGCCGCGAAAGGGCCGTACCGTTTGCAGCATGCATCATTTTTTTCGACAGGCGCTATGACTCTGATTCTAGGTATCGACCCCGGCTCGCGCATCACCGGTTACGGCGTGGTGCGCCAGACCGCCCGCGGCTGCGAGTATGTGGCGTCAGGCTGCATCCGCACCGGCAGCGGCGAGCTGCATGAGCGGTTGCAGATCGTGTTTCGCGGGGTCAGTGAAGTCATCGCCCAGCACGGCCCTGTGACCATGGGCATCGAGCGGGTGTTCATGGCCCGCAATGCCGATTCGGCGCTCAAGCTGGGCCAGGCCCGGGGGGCTGCGATCGTGGCGGCCGCCGAGGCGGGCCTTGAGATCGCCGAGTACAGCGCCACCCAGGTCAAGCAGGCGGTGGCCGGCACCGGCGGCGCCAACAAAGAGCAGGTGATGATGATGGTCATGCACCTGCTCAAGCTCACGCAAAAACCGCAGATCGACGCCTCCGATGCCCTGGCCATCGCCTTGTGCCACGCCCACACCCGTTCCAGCCTGGTGCCCCACGGCCTGGCCACGGCGCGCCGGCGCGGCGGGCGCTTGCGTCTGTAGGCGCTTCATGCGCTGATACACATTATGTGCGGGTGGCGCGTTCACCCGCCGCATTTGCTGATAGGGTTGAGCGGTCTGCGACCGGCTCCCCGAGAATAAGGATCGGAACGTGATTGGAAGATTGCGCGGCACTCTGGCGGAAAAGCAGCCCCCGCACCTGATTATCGACGTCAATGGCGTGGGCTACGAGCTCGAAGTGCCCATGACCACCCTGTATCGCCTGCCCAAGGTTGGCGAGCCAGTGACCGTGCACACCCACCTGGTGGTGCGCGAGGACGCCCACCTGCTGTACGGGTTCGCCGAAAAGCGCGAGCGCGAGTTGTTTCGTGAACTGATCCGCCTCAATGGCGTAGGGCCCAAGCTGGCGCTGGCGCTGATGTCGGGCCTGGAAGTCGACGAGCTGGTGCGCTGCGTACAGGCTCAGGACACCTCGGCACTGGTGCGTGTGCCGGGCGTTGGCAAGAAAACCGCCGAGCGCCTGCTGGTCGAGCTCAAGGACCGCTTCAAGGCTTGGGAAACGTCCCCGGCCATGTTCACCCTGGTATCGGACGGGCCGTTGCCGGTGGCCAGTGAATCAACCGCCGAAGCCGACGCCGTCAGCGCCCTCGTTTCGCTGGGCTACAAGCCGCAAGAGGCGAGCAAGGCCATTGGGGCCATCAAGGACAAGGCCAGCCTGAGCAGTGAAGAGCTGATCCGTCGCAGCCTCAAGGGGATGATTACCAAGTGATCGAAGCCGACCGCCTGATCGCCGCCAGTGGCCGCGACCGCGAAGACGTGCAAGACCGCGCGATCCGGCCATTACGCCTGGAGGAGTACATCGGCCAGCCGGTAGTGCGCGAGCAGATGGCACTGTTCATCCAAGCCGCACGGGGGCGCAGCGAATCGCTTGACCACACGCTGATCTTCGGCCCCCCGGGTCTGGGCAAGACTACCTTGGCCAACATCATCGCCCATGAGATGGGTGTGTCGGTCAAGAGCACTTCGGGGCCTATCCTCGAGCGGCCTGGGGACCTGGCAGCGATGCTTACCAACCTGGAGCCCCATGACGTTCTGTTCATCGACGAAATCCACCGGCTGTCACCCGTCGTCGAAGAAGTGCTGTACCCGGCCATGGAAGACTTTCAGCTCGATATCATGATCGGGGAGGGGCCTGCCGCCCGGTCCATCAAGCTCGACCTGCCACCGTTCACCCTGGTCGGCGCCACCACCCGTGCGGGCATGCTTACCAACCCGTTGCGCGACCGTTTCGGTATCGTCCAGCGCCTGGAGTTCTACAGCGACAAGGACCTGGCGACCATCGTCAGCCGCTCGGCAAGCATCCTGGGCCTGGTCATCGAAGACCTCGGCGCCTATGAGATCGCCCGCCGCGCGCGCGGCACCCCGCGTATTGCCAACCGCCTGCTGCGCCGGGTGCGCGACTATGCCGAAGTGCGGGGCAAGGGCCAGATCACCAAGGCGGTGGCCGACATGGCGCTGAACCTGCTGGATGTGGACGAGCGCGGCTTCGATCATTCCGACCGTCGCCTGTTGTTGACCATGATCGAGAAGTTCGACGGGGGCCCGGTGGGGGTCGACAACCTGGCGGCCGCCATCAGCGAAGAACGCCACACCATCGAGGACGTGCTCGAACCCTACCTGATCCAGCAGGGCTACATCATGCGCACACCACGCGGGCGTGTGGTCACCCGTCATGCCTACCTGCATTTCGGGCTCGACGTGCCGGGGCAGCTGGGGGAGGGCGCCGTTTTTTCCCAAACGGGCGATGAATGACAGATCGAAAACGGCTTTTCGTGGTCCTACCGCTGGCAGGTTGCATGGGCGCTGGCAATACGACATGAACGATGAAAAAACAGTTGCCACAGCGGATTGGCAAGGCGAGGAGTAAGCACTAGAGTATGCGCGCGCTAAATGGCCTGGAACCCTTTGCACACCGTTGTCGCGTCTATTACGAAGATACCGATGCTGGCGGCGTGGTGTATTACGTCAATTACCTGAAATTCATGGAGCGCGCGCGCACCGAACGCTTGCGGCACCTGGGTTTTTCCCAGTCGCAGCTGGCGCAGGGCAACCTGCTGTTTGTAGTCCACTCCAGCGAAGCGCGTTACCACGCGCCGGCGCGGCTGGACGATGAACTGCGGGTTACCGCGCAAGTACTTGAACTCAATCGCGCCAGCCTGCGCTTCGTGCAGCAGGTCTGGCGGGAAAAGGATGAAACGCTGCTCTGCGAAGGGCAGTTCCTGGTGGCCGCTGTGCGCGCCGACACTTTCAAACCCCGAGCCATCCCCCCGGAGCTGCGCGACGCCTTTGTGGCCGACTGCTCGGGTAATCAATCGAATGCAGGAGAATAAGCGTGGAAGCTAACGTCGTCGACCATACCTCCATGTGGAGTCTGGTCAGCAATGCCAGCGTAGTGGTGCAGTTGGTGATGCTGACCCTGGTGGCCGCCTCGGTCACCTCGTGGATCATGATTTTTCAGCGCAGCACCATGCTGCGCGCCGGTCGTCGTGCGCTGGATGCCTTCGAAGAGCGCTTCTGGTCGGGTATCGACCTGTCCAAGCTGTACCGCCAGGCCGGCAGCAACCCAGATCCGGATTCGGGTGTGGAGCAGGTCTTCCGTGCCGGTTTCAAGGAATTCTCGCGCCTGCGCCAGCAACCGGGTGTTGACCCGGACGCGGTCATGGAAGGCGTAGGCCGTGCCATGCGCGTTGCTATTTCCCGCGAGGAAGAAAAGCTCGAGCAAAGCCTGCCGTTCCTGGCGACCGTGGGTTCCACCAGCCCGTACATCGGCCTGTTCGGTACCGTATGGGGGATCATGAACTCCTTCCGCGGCCTGGCCAGTGCCCAGCAGGCCACCCTGGCCACTGTTGCCCCCGGTATCGCCGAGGCCCTGATCGCTACAGCCATCGGCCTGTTCGCGGCAATCCCGGCGGTCATTGCCTACAACCGCTTCGCGGCACGCAGTGAAACGCTGATCAGCCGCTACTACACCTTCGCCGACGAGTTCCAGGCGATCCTGCACCGTAAAGTGCACACCAGCGAAGAGTAATCAGGTAGAAGCCCATGGCCCGAGTTCGCCACAAACGCAAGCCCGTCGCCGAGATGAACGTGGTGCCCTACATCGACGTGATGCTGGTACTGCTGGTCATCTTCATGGTGACGGCGCCCATGCTCAACCAGGGCGTCAAGGTAGACCTGCCCAAGGTTTCCAGCGAAGCCTTGCCGCAGGACAACAACGTCCAGATCCTTACCATTTCCATCAAGGCCGACAAGACCTACTACTGGAACCTCGGCAGTGAAGTCGACACCGACAAGCAGATGGACAAGGCCATGACCTTGCCGGCCATGACCGACGCTGTGACCAAGATCATTGCCGCCGGCCGCGACCAGGGCAAACAGACCCAGGTCTTCATCCGCGGCGACAAGGCCGTGGACTATGGCGCGGTCATGGGTGCCATGGGCGGGCTGCAGAAAGCCGGTGTCGGTAACGTTGGCCTGATTACCGAGGCGCCCTGATGCAACAGCGAGAGCCATCCGCCTCGGAAAGCTACTTCTGGCCCAGTGTCTGGGCCATCGGCCTGCATGTGCTGGTGTTTGCCTTGCTGTTCGTCAGCTTCGCCATGACCCCAGAGCTGCCGCCGTCCAAGCCGATCGTTCAGGCTACGCTGTATCAGCTCAAGTCCAAGAGCCAGGCGACCACCCAGACCAACCAGAAGATTGCCGGGGAAGCGAAAAAAACCGCTTCGCGCCAGACCGAGGTCGAGCAGCTGGAGCAGAAGAAGGTCGAGCAGGAAGCTGTGAAAGCGGCGGAACAAAAGAAAGCCGACGCTGCTCAAAAGGCCGAGGAAGCCCGCGAGGCGGCCGAGGCCAAAAAAGCCGAGGAAGCTGCAAAAACGGCCGAAGCCAAGAAAGCGGCCGAAGCGAAGAAGGCCGAAGAGGCCAAAAAAGCGGCGGAAAAACAGCAAGCCGACATTGCCAAGAAAAAAGCCGAAGACGAAGCGAAGAAAAAAGCCGAGGACGAGGCCAAGAAGCAGGCGGCTGAAGAGGCGAAGAAACAAGCCGCAGAGGATGCCAAGAAAAAGGCAGCCGAAGAGGCGAAGAAAAAAGCGGCCGAGGACGCCAAGAAAAAGGCGGCAGCCGAGGACGCGAAGAAAAAGGCAGCTGAAGAGGCCAAGAAAAAGGCCGCGGCAGATGCCCAGAAGAAAAAGGCCCAGGAAGCAGCGCGCAAGGCGGCTGAGGACAAGAAGGCGCAGGCACTGGCCGAGCTGTTGTCCGACACCACTGAGCGTCAGCAGGCACTGGCGGACGAGCAGGGTGACCAGGTGGCCGGCGATTTCGACGACCTGATCCGCATGCGTGCAGCAGAAGGTTGGGCGCGGCCCCCTTCGGCACGCAAAGGCATGACGGTAGTCCTGCAGGTCAGCATGCTGCCGGATGGCACCATCACCAATGTGAGCGTGCTGCGCTCCAGTGGCGACGGCCCGTTTGACAGTTCGGCAGTGGCCGCCATGAAGAACATCGGTCGTCTGACTGAAATGCAGGGTATGAAGCCGAGCGATTTCAACAGGTATCGCTCGTTCAAGATGACATTTACACCTGAGGATCTAGCGTTGTGATTAAACGTCTGAGAGGACTGCTGGTCATGCTGTGCTGCGTGGCAGGCATGGCCGTAGCAGAGGAAAAGAACATCCTGGTCACCAGTGGTAGCGACCGGGCCACACCCATCGCGGTGGTACCCTTTGCCGTACAGGGCGGGAGCGTGCTGCCTGAAGACATGGCAGACATCATCGGGAACGACCTGCGCAACTCGGGCTACTACTCGCCCATTCCGCGTCAGAACATGATCAGCCAGCCGTCCCAGGCCAGCGAAGTCATCTTCCGTGACTGGAAAGCGCTGGGTGCCCAGTACGTGATGGTCGGCAGCATCGTGCCGTCCGGTGGCCGCCTGCAGGTGCAGTACGCCCTGTTCAACGTGGCCACCGAGCAGCAGGTGCTGACTGGCAGCGTGGCCGGCACTACCGACCAGTTGCGCGACATGTCGCACTACATTGCCGACCAGTCGTTCGAGAAGCTCACCGGCATCAAGGGTGCATTCTCTACCCGCATGCTGTACGTCACTGCCGAGCGCTTCTCTACCAACAACACCCGCTACACCCTGCAGCGTTCGGACTACGACGGTGCACGTGCGGTCACCCTGTTGCAGTCGCGTGAGCCGATCCTGTCGCCGCGCTTCGCGCCGGATGGCAAGCGCATCGCCTATGTGTCGTTCGAGCAGCGTCGCCCGCGCATCTTCATCCAGCACATCGACACGGGCCGTCGCGAGCAGATCACCAACTTCGAAGGCCTCAACGGCGCACCTGCCTGGTCGCCTGACGGCTCGCGCCTGGCATTCGTGCTGTCCAAGGACGGTAACCCGGACATCTATGTGATGAACGTGGCGTCGCGCCAGATCAGCCGCGTAACCGCCGGCCCGGGCATCAATACCGAACCGTTCTGGGGCAAGGATGGCAACACCCTGTACTTCACCTCGGACCGTGGCGGCAAGCCACAGATCTACAAACAGTCGGTCAGCGGTGGCAGTGCAGAACGCGTTACCTTCGTGGGTAACTACAATGCCAACCCGAAACTGTCGGCTGACGAAAAGACCTTGGTCATGATTCACCGTCAGCAGGGCTTCACCAACTTCAAAGTTGCGGCCCAGGACTTGCAACGCGGAAGTGTAAAGATTCTCTCGGAGACCAGTCTTGATGAGTCTCCCACTGTTGCGCCCAACGGCACCATGCTAATCTACGCCACCCGCCAGCAGGGCCGGGGAGTCTTGATGCTCGTGTCGCTTAATGGCCGCGTGAGGCTCCCACTTCCTACCGCTCAAGGCGAAGTCAGAGAACCGTCCTGGTCCCCTTACCTGAACTGATTGCGGCGTAATACGTTTTGCTTAACACACTGGGGTTTCATTAGGAGTTTCACGATGGAAATGCTGAAGTTTGGTAAATTCGCTGCGCTGGCTCTGGCCATGGCCGTGGCTGTAGGTTGCTCCTCGAAGGGCGGTGACAATGCTGGTGAAGGCGCTGGCGCCGTTGACCCGAACGCTGGCTACGGTGCAAACACCGGCGCAGTGGACGGTTCCCTGAGCGAAGAAGCCGCTCTGCGCGCAATCACCACCTTCTACTTCGAATACGACAGCTCGGACCTGAAGCCAGAAGCCATGCGCGCTCTGGACGTTCACGCCAAGGACCTGAAAGCCAACGGCAACCGTGTCGTCCTGGAAGGTAACACCGACGAGCGCGGTACCCGTGAGTACAACATGGCTCTGGGCGAGCGTCGTGCCAAGGCCGTTCAGCGCTACCTGGTTCTGCAGGGCGTTTCCCCTGCTCAGCTGGAAGTGGTTTCCTACGGTGAAGAGCGTCCAGTTGCCACTGGCAACGACGAGCAGTCCTGGGCTCAAAACCGTCGCGTAGAACTGCGTAAGTAAGTTTTTATGCGTATGTGCCGCCGTGCAGTAACCGTCCTCGCACTCAGCCTGCCCCTTTCGGCGTGGGCTGCAGTCCCTGTAGTAGATGACAACTCAGGCAGCTATCCGCCTGCGGGTTATGGCACGAGCGGCGCCTATGCCGGGTCAGGGGCTTCGGCCCCTGCCTCTGCACAGGGCCAGCTGTTCATGCAGCTGCAACAGATGCAGGATCAGCTTTCCCGCCAGCAAGGCATCATCGAAGAGCTGCAAAACGATGTGTCGCGCATGAAGCAGGAAAACCTGGAGCGTTACCAGGACCTGGACCGTCGCATCAACAGTGGCGCCGCGCCTGCCGCGACCCCTGACAATTCTGCTGGTAGTGGTGCCTCTGGCGCCGCCACCGGGGCAGCAGCAGGTGCTGCAGCCCAACAACCGGCCGCCAACAGCGAGCCCGGTGACCCGGCGAAGGAAAAGCTCTACTACGATGCCGCCTTCGACCTGATTAAACAGAAAGACTTCGACAAGGCCAGCCAGGCGTTCAACGCCTTCCTGCGCAAATACCCCAACAGCCAGTATGCGGGCAATGCCCAGTATTGGCTGGGCGAAGTGAACCTGGCCAAAGGTGACCTGCAAGGTGCCAGCCAGGCCTTCGCCCAGGTCAGCCAGAAGTACCCCAAGCACAGCAAGGTGCCGGACTCGCTCTATAAGCTTGCTGATGTTGAGCGTCGCCTGGGGCATACCGACAAGGTTAAAGGTATTTTGCAGCAGGTCGTTACCCAGTACCCCGGCACCTCCGCCGCTCAGCTGGCTCAGCGAGACCTGCAAAAGCTTTAGGCTGTGCCGCTTGGTGGTACCGTTCGAAAGAAACCCGCGCCTGTCGCGGGTTTTTTCGTTAGAATCAGCGCCCTTTTTTCGTAAACACGCTGTTGCGGATAACGCCATGTCGAGTCCGCGACAGTGCCTGACGGAGGCGGGCAGCCTGTTTAGCTGTCACGCCCGTGGCGATCATGCAAGACACATTACGCATCACCGAAGTCTTTTACTCGTTGCAGGGTGAAACGCGAACGGCTGGGCTACCCACGGTATTCGTGCGGCTCACCGGTTGCCCCCTGCGCTGTCAATACTGCGACAGTGCCTATGCCTTCAGTGGTGGCACCGTGCGCAGCCTCGATTCGATCCTTGAGCAGGTGGCGGGCTTCAAACCGCGTTATGTCTGCGTTACCGGCGGCGAGCCGCTGGCTCAGCCCAATGCCTTGCCGTTGTTGCAGCGTTTGTGCGATGCCGGGTACGAGGTGTCGCTGGAAACCAGCGGCGCCCTCGATATCGCCGGCACCGACCTGCGCGTCAGCCGCGTGGTCGACCTCAAGACCCCGGGTTCGGAGGAGTCGCACCGCAACCGCTACGAGAACATCGAGCAACTGACCCGAAACGACCAGGTCAAGTTCGTCATCTGTTCCCGTGAGGACTACGACTGGGCGGTGTCCAAACTGATCCAGTACAACCTGGCCGAGCGCGCGGGCGAAGTGCTGTTTTCGCCTAGCCACCACCAGGTCAGTGCCAGCGACCTGGCGGACTGGATCGTCGCCGATAACCTGCCCGTACGGTTCCAGTTGCAACTGCACAAGCTGTTGTGGAACGACGAGCCCGGACGTTGATTGAAAGAGTGACAGACATGACAGACAAACGCGCAGTAATCCTGTTGTCCGGTGGCCTCGACTCGGCCACCGTCGTAGCCATGGCCAAAGCCGAAGGCTACAGTTGCTACACCATGAGCTTCGATTACGGCCAGCGCCACCGCGCTGAGCTGAATGCTGCAGCCCGTGTGGCACGTGACCTGGGTGTGGTGGAGCACAAGGTGATTGGCCTGAACCTGGACGGCATCGGCGGTTCCGCCTTGACCGACACCAGCATTGATGTGCCAGAAGCCCCGGGTGAAGGCATCCCGGTCACCTACGTGCCGGCGCGCAACACCGTGTTCCTGTCGCTGGCGTTGGGCTGGGCTGAAGTACTGCAGGCCCGCGACATCTTCATTGGCGTCAACGCGGTGGACTACTCCGGCTACCCCGACTGCCGCCCCGAGTTCGTCGAAGCCTTCGAGCGTATGGCCAACCTGGCCACCAAAGCGGGTGTAGAAGGGCAGGGTTTCCGTATTCAGGCGCCGTTGCAGAACATGAGCAAGGCGCAGATCGTACAGGCGGGCATGGCCCGCGGTGTGGACTACAGCCTGACGGTTTCCTGCTACCAGGCGGACGATGATGGCCGCGCATGCGGCAAGTGCGACAGCTGCCGCCTGCGTGCCGAAGGCTTCAGGGCTGCTGGGCAGGCCGACCCTACCCGGTATTTTTGAGAAAATTGCGCTGATGTGTTGATTTCCCGTTAGAAATCAGTATTATACGCGCCATCCAACGGGTCGTTAGCTCAGTTGGTAGAGCAGTTGGCTTTTAACCAATTGGTCGTAGGTTCGAATCCTACACGACCCACCATACGCAGTACGTTGAAGCCCGCTACCGGAAACGGTGGCGGGCTTTTTCGTTTATGTGCTCAGCTCCCGCTGTGCGTCTACCAGACTTTTGCGTTCATGGGATACCTCATCGGGGCAGCGGACCGTCGGGTGCGGTCCTGGGTGTGTTGGGATCATGCGTGCAACAGCCAGATCAGCAGCAGCCCGTTCAGCAGCAACGAGCCGAGGGCCAAGCTGCGCCAAACCTTGAGGGGGGCGCGTTCAAGCAGTGGGCGTGGGCGCGGGCTGGGTTGTTGTTCGCCGTGTTGCAGCGCCAGTTGCCAGTGCTCGGCGGTTTCGAAGCGCTCGGCTGGGTCGCTGGCCAAGGCTTTGTCGAGGTTGTGCACCAGCCACTCGGGCAAGTCGGGGCGGTAGCGGCTGGCGGGGACAGGGGGGCCGAAGCGGGGGCGCTGGAAAGCCTCGATCTCGCCATGGGGGTAATGGCCGGTCAGCAGGAAATAGAGCGTCACGCCTGCGCTGTAGAGGTCTTGCGCCACGCTTGGCGCGGCGCCTGCGTAGGCCTCCGGGGCAATGTAGTTGGGGGTGCCGGGCAGTTCGCCGGGGGTGTGGGACGACAGCCCCGGGCAGTACGCCAAGCCAAAATCCAGAACCCGCAATTTGCCGTTTTCGTTGAGCAGCAGGTTCTCGGGCTTGATGTCGCGGTGCAGGATGTTGCGCCGGTGCAGCATGCCCAGCGCCCGTAGCAGGTGCATAGCGATGTCCAGACCTTGAGTGAGGCCCAGCGTGCCGTGCTGGCGGTGATGTTCGGCGAGGGTGAGGCCGGGGTGTTCGCGCATCAGGTAATAGAGGTGCTGGCGCTCGCTGGCGGGGTGCACTTCGGGGAAGTAGCGCCCGGCTACGCGGCGCAGAAACCATTCTTCCTGCAGCAGGCGCTGGCCGGCTTCCTCGTCGCCATCGCAGTGGGCGGGCAGGGTTTTCAGCAGCCAGGGTTGCTGGTGGTCATCATGGACCCGGTACAGCAGCGATTGCCGGGTATGGCCCAGCAGCGTGTCGACCTGCCAACCTTCGAAGCGTTGGCATGCTTTCAAAACAGGGGGGAGCGGCCATTGCTGCACGTGTTCGAGGGCGTCGCCCAGGCTCGCTTCGCCAAGATCGTCGACACACGCGAGTACGGCGCTGGCGTTGTCCTGGCTGCCAGCCAGGTGGGCGGCGGTGACCAAGGCCTGAGTAGCCTTTTGCAAATCAGGCTCATCGCGCAGCACGCCAGCGATGGACGCATCGCCCAGTGTCGCCCAGACGCCGTCGCTGACCAGCAGAAAATGTTCGCCTGCGTGCAGCTCACCCTCGCGGTAGTCCACCACCAGGTGCTGCTCCAGGCCCATGGCACGCTTAAGCACATGCTGCATGCCCGGTTGGCTCCACACGTGGTCTTCACTCAGGCGCTGCAATTGCCCCTCATGCCAGCGATACACCCGGCAATCGCCGACGTGCGCCAGGGTAAAGCGGCGGCCGCGTAGCACCAGCGCGCTGAGGGTGGTGAGCAAGGGCTGGCCACCGCCGTTGGCGTGCAGCCAGCGGTTCTGCGCGATCAGCAAGCGGTCCAGCGCCTGGGCCACGCCCCACGTTTGCGGGGTGGCGTAGTAGTCGTGGGCCAGGGCCTGCACTGTGGCGCGTGCGGCCAGGCCGCCATCAGCACACTGGCTGACGCCGTCGGCCAGGGCGAACAGGTAGCCCTTGCTGGCCGCAAGCGATGCGGCGGGGCAGACCAGACGCGTGGCGTCCTGGTTTTCGGCGCGTGGTCCGCTGGCACTGCTGTGTGCATAGCGCAGGTGCAGGGGCATGGCGGTGGCTCAGACCCGCGCAGCGGTAAAGGCCGCCGAGCCCCAGGTAGTCCTCCAGCGGCGCTTGACGGTGTAAAGCCCGAACCAGGCTACGACGCCAAGGCTGGCGAACAGCCACAAGCCCAGTTGGTAGTCGCCGGTACTTTGCTTGATGGCACCAAGGCCTGCCGCCAGGAGAAAGCCGCCGATGCCACCGGCCATGCCGATAAGGCCGGTCATCACGCCGATTTCGCGGTTGAAGCGCTGCGGCACCAGCTGGAACACCGCCCCGTTGCCGGCGCCCAGGCCGAGCATGGCGCTGACGAACAGCGCCAGGGCGGCGATGGAACTGGACAGGTGCATGCCCACCGCCGCAATGCACACGGCGGCCACAGCGTACATGCCGAGTAGCGTGCGGATGCCGCCGAAGCGGTCCGCCAGCGCGCCGCCCAAGGGGCGCATCAGGCTGCCGCCGAACACGCAGGCGGCGGTGTAGTAGCCGGCGGTCACCGGGCTCAGGCCGTATTGGTCGTGGAAGTAGCCGGGCAGGGCGCTGGCCAGGCCGATGAAGCCGCCGAAGGTGACGCAGTAGAAGAACATGAACCACCAACTGTCACGGTCGGCCAGGGCCTTGAGGTAGTCGGCCATGGATTTGGGTTTGCTGCGGTTGGGGGCGTTTTTCGCCAGCACGGCGAACACGATCAGGGTCAGTACCAGCGGGATCAGCGCCAGGCCGAACACCTGGGTCCAGCCGAAGGCGGCGGCCAGCACCGGCGCGGCCAGGGCGGCCAGCACGGTGCCGGAGTTGCCGGCGCCGGCAATGCCCATCGCCTTGCCCTGGTGCTCGGCAGGGTACCACTGCGAGGCCAGTGGCAGCGCCACGGCGAACGAGGCGCCGGCCATGCCCAGGCACACGCCGAGCAGCAGAGCTTGTTCGTAGCTGTGGATGCCGAGCTGCCAGGCCGTGAGCAGCGAGACGATGACGGTCACCTGGCCGATGATGCCGGCGGTTTTCGGCGACAGCTGGTCGGCCAGCATGCCCATGATGAAGCGCAGGATCGCCCCGGCCAGAATCGGCGTGGCCACCATGAAGCCGCGCTGCTGGGTTGTCAGTTGCAGGTCGGTGGCGATCTGCACCGCCATAGGGCCAAGCAGGTACCAGACCATGAAGCTCAGGTCGAAGTAGAGAAACGCGGCGAATAACGTGGGGGTGTGTCCGGCTTTCCAGAAGCTCTTGTTCATTCCAGCACCTCATCTGCAATTGGGTTGTGGGCTTGCAGGTGGGCGAGCCTTACGGCTGCTCCACCACCTCGTCATGCGAGGCCAGAAACGCAAAGACGTCGCCATGCCAAATCCGTTTTCGCGAACGGGCATGCGACGTCTTTGTCGGGGTGGGGCAACCGCCGTTGGTTACCTGTAGGGAGGTGAAAGCAGGTTGTGTGCCAGGTGTCGGGTGGAACAGCCGGGCAGCTCTACAGCGCCCTTGCAGTCAGTGGTGCAAGCGTACTGAATCAGGCAATGCGCATGGACAACGGTGCAGCATGGCCGGGGCTGCCGCATTCTGGTGCATGAGCAGTTGTGTGTGCGTCACGTCAGCAGCTCGTTCATCGCAATGATCTGCTCCGCCACTTGAATCAGCTTCTGCTGGCGACTCATCGCCTGGCGCCTCATCAGCGTGTAGGCCTCTTCCTCGTCGCAGCTTTTCATCTTCATCAGCATGCCCTTGGCCAGTTCGATGCGTTTGCGTTCAGCCAGTTGCTGGTCGCGGGCGTGCAGCTGCGCGCGCAGCACTTGGTCGCTTTCGAAGCGCGCCATGGCCACGTCCAGGATCGGTTGCAGACGTTGGGCGTGGATGCCTTCGACGATATACGCGCTGACGCCGGCCTTGATCGCCTGGCGCATCACGCCGGGATCGTGCTCGTCGGTGAACATGACGATGGGACGCGGCTGGTCGCGGGTCACGATCACCACTTGCTCCATCACGTCGCGGCTGGGGGATTCGGTGTCGATCAACACCACGTCCGGGCGTACGGCTTCGACCCGGGCGGGCAGGTCGATGGTCAGGCCCGACTCGTCGATGACGTCGAAACCCGCTTCGCTCAGCGCGGTGCGCAGGCGACCGCCGGTGCGCGAGGTGTCGTTGATCAGCAGAATGCGCAGCATCCAGACCTCCGGTCAGCCATCGTGGCGGGCGTGCAAGGCGAAGCTGCGCGCGTAGGCGGCCGGGTCGCTGCCGTCCCACACGCTACCGTCGAGCAGTTGCGTGCGGCGCAGGGGGCTGGCCGGCACAGCGATGCCTAGCGCGCCCGCGGCAGCGCGGTAGAGGTCGAGCCTTTGCACTCGGCCAGCCACAGCGCGGTAATCCGGGTCGTCGCGCAGCAGGCCCCAGCGGCGGAACTGGGTCATGAACCACATGCCGTCGGAGAGGTAGGGCACGTTCACCGCGCCATGATTGTGGAAGCGCAGCGGGTGCTGGTCTTGCCACTGGTGGCCCAGGCCATCGTCGTACAAACCCATGAAGCGCGGCTCAATGCTGCTCAGGGGCAGGTCGAGGTACTCGCGGCCACTCATCAGCTGCGCGGTGCTGCGACGGTTCTGCGCGCTGGCCTCGATGAAGCGGCTGGCATCCAGCACCGCCATCAGCAGGGCGCGGGCGGTATTGGGGCACTGCTCGACGAAGGCCCGTGTGCAGGCCAACACCTTCTCCGGGTGGTCAGGCCAGATCGACTGGCTGGTGGCGACCGTGCAGCCATGGCCCAGCGCCACGGCGTGGGCGCTCCAGGGCTCGCCTGCGCAGAAGCCGTCGATGCGCGCGGCCTGCAAGTGCGCGAGCATCTGCGGCGGCGGCACCACCACGCTGTTGACGTCGTGCAATGGGTGTATGCCCTGGCTGGCTAGCCAATAGTACAGCCACAGGGCGTGGCTGCCGGTGGGGAAGGTGTGGGCGAAGGTGAGCTTGCCAGCGCCCGCGGCGGCGCGTTGGCAGAGTGCGGCGGGGCGGGTGATGCCGGTGTCCACCAACGCTTGCGACAGGTTGATGCTCTGACCATTGTGATTGAGACCCATCAGCACCGCCATGTCGGTAGCCGGCGCGCCACCGAGGCCCAGCTCCAGGGCGTAGACCATGCCGTACAAGGCGTGCGCGGCATCCAGCTCGCCGCTTGCCAGCTTGTCGGCGACCCCCGCCCAGGAGGTTTGCCGGTGCAGCTCCAGGGTGAGCCCATAGGGCTGGGCGAAGCCCTGGGTGGCGGCGACCACCACCGAGGCGGCATCGCTGAGCGGCATGAAGCCGACGTTCAGCACGCGCTTTTCTGGGGCGTCGCTGCCGGCGGTCCAGGCCAGGGACTGGCGTGGGATGAGATCGTTGCTGGTGTCGCTCACTTTGTGATTCCCGATCCGTAAGATGTCGCAGAAGCGCAGGGCGGCCTGCTCCTACCGGTGTTCAGTAAACATCACGCAAATAACGCCGCGCTTTGCTCATCTCGCTGACGTAGAGCGTGGCCGCAGCGGCGCTCATCTTGCCGTGGCGCTGCACGATCGCCTTGAGCGCAGCGTCCACGTCCTTGGCCATGCGCGCGGCGTCGCCGCAGACACACACATGGGCACCTTGCTCCAACCACTGCCACAACTCGGCTCCCGCTTCGAGCATGCGCTGCTGCACGTAGACCTTCTCGTCCTGGTCACGGGAGAACGCCGTGTCGAGCTTTTGCAACACGCCGTTGCGCTGCCAGTCGCGTAGTTCTTCGCGGTAGTAGAAGTCGGTGCGGGCCCGCTGCTCGCCGAAAAACAACCAGTTGCGTTTGCTGCCCTGCGCCTCGCGCTCCTGCAAGAACGCTCGAAACGGTGCAATACCGGTGCCAGGACCGATCATGATCAGCGGCGTACTGGGGTTCTCCGGCACATGGAAGTGCGCGGAAGGTTGCAGGTAGATACGCACACCGTGCTCGCCGGCGCGGTCGGCGAGGAAGGTCGAGCAAACGCCGCCGCGCGCCTGGCCTTCATGCCGGTAGCGCACGGTGGCGATGGTCAGGTGCACTTCGTCAGGCGTCAGGGCTGGGCTCGAGCTGATGGAATACAGCCGCGGTTGCAGCGGTTTGAGCAGGCGTACCCATTGCTGCGCGTCGAGCGCGAGGGGAAATTCGCGCAGCAATGTAGGCAACTGCCGGCCCCACAGCCAGGCCTGCAAGGCGGTGTGCTGCTTCTCTTCCAGCAGGGCGCCTAGCCGCTCGTTGCCGGGTTGGGCCGCGACCCGGTGCAGCAGGTCAGGGCTGATGCGGGCGATTTCCAGGCGCTCGCCCAGGGCGATACGCAGCGGCATGGGCGGCTGTTCGTCGAGATGCACCGGGGTGTCGCCGTCCACGCCAATCAGGTTCAGCACCTCTTCCACCAAGGCGGGCGCATTGATCGGCCAGACGCCCAGAGCATCGCCTGCGCGGTAGGGGAAGTGCTGCCCGGCCAGGTCGAACGCCAGGTGCCGGGTTTCCTTCTCGGCGCCTTCGCCGTTGAGCAGGCGGTTGGATAGCAGGCGCGTGTGCAGCGGGCGGGCGCGGGTATAGGGGTTGCGAGCGGCGTCGGCGGCCTCAGGGGCCGGGGAAGACTGCGCAGCGGCCACGGCACCTTTGGAGCGACCCGCACCCAGCTTGCCGCACAGTTCGACCAGCCAGCTTTCGGCCGGCGCCTGATAGTCCGGCTCACAGTCCAGGCGCGGCTGGATGCGCTCGCTGCCCAGCGCGGCCAGGCGCTCGTCGAGCTTGCGGCCAAAGCCGCAGAACTGCTGATAGCTCGAGTCGCCCAGCGCCAGCACGCCGAAACGGCTGTCGCGCAGGCTGTCGGGCGCGGCGCCGGCCAGCGTTTCCCAGAAGGCGACGGCGTTGTCCGGCGGGTCGCCATCACCAAACGTGCTGGCCACCAGTAACACGCCCGCGGCGCTGCGCAGGTGCTTGAGCTCGACGCTGTCCATGGCCTGTACACGAGCGCGCTGGCCGGCGTTGCCCAGGCGCTGTGCGCACAGCGCGGCGAGGGCTTCGCTGTTGCCCGTCTGCGACGCCCAGAGCACCAGCCATTCGGCAGCGGGCGCACAGGCCTGCACCTCCGCAGCGGGCGCGGCGCCCCCAGCACGCGAGAACATACCGGCCAGCAGGCCATTGAGCAGCAGTCGCTGCTCGGGGGCCAGGGGCGCCTGCTCGGGAATCGTCGGTACGCCGCCATGCGGGGCCTCGGCGCTGCGCAGGCCCAGCAGGTAGCCATGCAGGTAGGCTTGCGCGTCGGCGTGCAGGGTCAAGGGCGCGGCGGCCGGCAGGTTCAGCAGGCGTGCCAGGTGATCAATCTGCATGGGGGCGTACACCTGGGTTGTATCCATTGAAGGCAGCGCTGTGGGCGGCTCTGCGTCGGGCACCGGGTGCAGCGCTACGGCGCAGTACTTGAAGGCCGGTTGCAGTGAGAGCGGATCGACCGCGTCGCTGGTTACGGCATTGACCGCCAACCCCTCACCGAACACGTCGTTCCAGTGGAACGGCGCGAAGCAATTGCCCGGCCGCACGCGGTCGCTGAGCACCGCCGGTAGCAACGCCACGCCACGCCGCGAGCGCACCTGCACCGGCTTGCCCGGTACCAACCCCAGACGCTCGGCATCGCTGGGGTGGATTTCGACAAAGGGCCCCGGGTTGAGGCGGTTTAGCGCCGGCACCTTGCCGGTCTTGGTCAGGGTGTGCCACTGGTGCTGCACGCGACCGGTGTTGAGCACCAGCGGGAACTCGTCGTCGGGCAGCTCGGCGGGCGGCAGGTGCGGCCGGGCGAAGAACTGCGCCTTGCCACTGGCGGTGGGAAAACGCAGCTCGGCGCTACCGGCCTGGCGGTAGCGGATCGGGTTGCGCACGGCAGTCTCGGCCGTGGCGCAGGGCCATTGCAGTGGCTGCTCGCGCAGGCGCGCATGGCTGGCGCCGCGTAGATCGTAGCCGGTCTTGGGGTTGGCGGTGCGCTTGATCTCTTCGAAGACCTGAGCCGCATTGCTGTAGCTGAACGCCTCCGTATAGCCCATGGCACAGGCGATCCGCGCGATAATCTGCCAGTCCGGCAGGGCCTCGCCGGGCGGCTGTACGGCCTGCTGGGTGAGCGTCAGGTTGCGCTCGGAGTTGATCATGACGCCTTCAGCCTCGGCCCACAGCGCGCCGGGCAGGAGGATGTCGGCGTAGCGGTTTGTTTCGGTGTCGAGGAAGGCTTCCTGGGTGATCACCAGCTCGGCCTGGCGCAACCCGTCGATTACCTGCTGACGGTTGGGCACGCTAGCCACCGGGTTGGTGCAGATGATCCAGCAAGCCTTGATCTGGCCGGCGGCCATGGCACGGAACATGTCGACGGTGCCGGTGCCCGCGTCGGTGCGCAGGCTGCCTGCCTCGAGGCCCCACAGCTGCTCGATGAAGGCACGGTCCTCGGCCACCAGCGCCGAGCGCTGGCCTGGCAGGCCCGGCCCCATGTAGCCCATCTCGCGGCCGCCCATGGCGTTGGGTTGGCCGGTCAGCGAGAACGGGCCGCTACCGGTACGGCAGATGGCGCCTGTAGCCAGGTGCAGGTTGCACAGGGCATTGGTGTGCCAGGTGCCTTGCACGCTCTGGTTCAGGCCCATGGTCCAGCAGCTCATCCAGTTGCTCGCCTCGCCGATCCAGCGTGCGGCCTGGCGGATGTCAGCCTCGGCCAGCCCGGTCACCTGCGCCACATAGGCTGGGGTGTAGGTGTGCAGAAAGTCTTCCATCACCTCCCAGCCTTCGGTGAAGTCAGCGATGAAGGCAGGATCGGTCAGGCCGTCTTCGACCAGCAGATGCAACAGGCCGTTAAGCAGGGCCAGGTCGCTGCCGGGGGCGATCTGCAGGTAAAGGTCGGCTTTGTCCGCAGTGCCGGTGCGCCGGGGGTCGACAACGATCAGCTTGGCCCCGGCCTTGAGCCGATCGAGCAGGCGCAGGAAGAGGATCGGGTGGCAGTCTGCCATGTTCGCGCCGATCACCAGGAACACGTCGCTGTGCTCGAAGTCGTCGTAGGCGCCGGGCGGGCCGTCGGCGCCGAGCGAAAGCTTGTAGCCGCTGCCAGCGCTGGCCATGCACAGGCGCGAGTTGGATTCGATGTGCTGGCTGCGGATGAAACCTTTGGTCAGCTTGTTGGCCAGGTATTGCGCCTCCAGCGACATCTGCCCGCTCACGTACAGGGCGAAGGCGTCCGCGCCGTGTTCGTCGATGATGGCGCGCAACCGGCTGGCGGTGGCCTCGATGGCCTGGTCGATGCCGACGCGCACCGGGTCGCGCTGGCGCTGTTCGCGCATGAAGGCGTGCTGCATGCGCCCGGCATCGGCCACAGGCACAGCGCAGGTGCTGCCTTTGGTGCACAGGCGACCGGTATTGCTCGGGTGCTGCTTGTCGCCTGAAACCTTCACGATCAGGCCGTGTTCCACCTGCATGACGATGCCGCAGCCCACCCCGCAATAGGGGCAGACGCTGCGTACGGTTTTGCTGGGCTCGAGCAGGGAGTTGGTCATCGCGGTGCTCTCTTGCTTGAACGACGAAGGCGCCATGCCGCCCCTGCGTTTTTCAACGGGAGCTGCACGGCGCCTTTGTCGTGAGGTATTGCCTGGAAGTACGGCCATCGTCGTTGACGGCCTTTGTCTGGGTGTAGCAATGCCTGGGCCAACACCAGGTCAAGGCCTGTGTGAACGCTGCGCCGCTGTGATTCCGCCCGACAGGTCGCTCTCGACCAGGCGTATATGGGGTGGGATGGCCGCTTCGTGCTGGGGCGGCCGGGGTGGGTTCGCACCGTTTTGGAACATTGACAGGCATTCTTTTACCCTCACCACGTTCAAGAAGCCCGCATCAAGTCGTGTACGCGGCTTTGTGGCTTTGTGGCACAACCGCTGCATAGTGATTGGCAACCGCTGCACAGTGTCAGCGGGCCCCTTGTCGATCAACGGCGATCGAGCGGCCGCAACCGGCCCAAGGAATAAAAACTGCGCCAGGCCCATGGGCCGGCAGCGAGAACAGGCAATGGCGCCTGGAACCTTTGGGTTCCAGGCGTTTTTTTTTTGCTTCGCGACAACCGGATCGGCTTGAGAGGTGCTCCATGAACAGCGAATTGGCGAGTGATCTGAAAAACCTCGTGGTAATCGGCAACGGCATGGTCGGCCACCACTGCGTCGAGCAGTTGGTGGAAGGCGGGGCGTTGAGCCGCTTCCGCATTCACGTGTTCAGCGAAGAGCCGCAGCGCGCCTATGACCGCGTGCACCTGTCCGAATACTTCGGCGGCCGCGACGCCGAGTCCCTGGCTCTTGGCGATGCCGCGTTGTATCAGGGTGAAGGCGTGACGCTGCATCTTGGCGTGCCGGTGCTGGAGATCGACCGCGCACGCCAGGTGGTGATCACCGCCAACGGTTGCGTGCCTTACGTGCACTTGATCATGGCCACCGGCTCCTATCCCTTCGTGCCGCCGATCGAAGGCGCGGCGGGCGATTCGCGGCTGGTCTACCGGACCTTGGCCGACCTCGACATCCTTCGCGCCGCTGCCGGCAACGCCCGTCGCGGGGTGGTGGTTGGCGGCGGCCTGCTCGGGCTGGAGGCGGCCAACGCGCTGCGCAGCCTGGGCCTTGAAGCCCATGTGGTGGAATTCGCACCGCGGCTGATGCCGGTGCAGTTGGACGAAGCGGGTGGCGTGGCGCTCAAGGCGCGTATCGAGGCGCTGGGCGTGCAGGTGCACCTGTCGCGCAGCACCCAGTCGATCACCCCCGGTGAGGGCCACCGTTTCCGCATGAACTTCGCCGGCGGCGACTACCTGGAAACCGATCTGGTGGTGTTCTCCGCCGGCATCCGCCCGCAAGACGCGCTGGGCAAGGCTTGCGGGCTCGAACTGGGCGCCCGTGGCGGCATCGCCATCGACGGCGCCTGCCGCAGCAGCGACCCACGCATTTCAGCCATCGGCGAATGCGCGGCCTGGAACGGCAGCGTGTTCGGCCTGGTGGCGCCGGGTTACCAGATGGCCCGCAGTGTGGCGTCGCAGCTCTGCGAACAGGGCAGCGAGCCGTTCGCCGGTGCCGACATGTCGACCAAGCTCAAGCTGCTCGGCGTCGACGTCGGCTCCATCGGCGATGCCCATGGCGCCAGTGCCGGAGCGCGCAGTTACCGCTTCATCGACGAAGCCACTGCCAGCTACCGCCGCCTGGTGGTTTCAGCCGACGGCAAGCAGGCCATTGGTGCCGTGCTGGTAGGCGACAACAGCTACTACGACACCTTGCTGCAATACATTCAAAACGGCATCGCGCTGCCCGCCGACCCGGCTTCGCTGATCCTGCCGTTGGGTGGGGCGGCGCCGGCGCTGGGCGTCGACGCACTGCAGGCCACCGCCACGCTTTGCTCATGCCACAACGTCAGCAAAGGTGCGGTCTGCAGTGCCATCGACGGTGGTTGTACCGACCTTGCCAGCCTCAAGTGCCAGACCAAGGCCGGCACCGGCTGCGGCGGCTGCGCCGGCCTGCTCAAGCAAGTCTTCGAGCACGAACTCACCGCCCGCGGCGTCGCCGTCGACAAGCGCCTGTGCGAGCACTTCGCCTACACTCGCCAGGAGCTGTATTCGCTGGTGCGCGTCGAGCGCATCGAGACCTTCGACGCGCTCCTGGCCCGCCACGGCAATGGCCACCTGGGCTGCGACATCTGCAAGCCCGTGGTCGGCTCGATCCTCGCCTCGTGCTGGAACCGGCCGATCATGGAGCCGTGGCTGGTGCCGCTGCAGGACACCAACGACACGTTCATGGCCAACATGCAGAAGAACGGCACCTACTCGGTGGTGCCACGCATTCCCGGCGGCGAAATCACACCCGATGGGCTGATAGCCATCGGCGCGGTGGCTAAGAAATACGACCTTTACACCAAGATCACAGGCGGCCAGCGCATCGACCTGTTCGGTGCCCAGCTGCACGAGCTGCCGGACATCTGGGCCGAGCTGATCGCAGCCGGTTTTGAAACCGGCCATGCCTACGGCAAGTCGACCCGTACGGTGAAGAGCTGCGTCGGCAACACCTGGTGCCGCTACGGCGTGCAGGACAGCGTGCAGATGGCCCTGCGCATTGAAGAGCGTTACAAGGGCTTGCGTGCCCCGCACAAGCTCAAGTTCGCCGTGTCGGGCTGCACTCGCGAGTGCGCCGAAGCGCAGAGCAAGGACGTTGGCGTGATCGCCACCGAGAACGGCTGGAACCTCTACATCAGCGGAAACGGCGGCATGCGTCCACGCCATGCCGAGCTATTTGCCACCGACCTCGATGACGACACCCTGATCCGCTACATCGACCGCTTTCTAATGCTCTACATCCGCACCGCCGACAAGCTGCAACGCACCTCGGTGTGGCGAGAAAGCCTTGAAGGCGGCCTGGACTACCTCAAGGCGGTGGTGATCGACGACAGCCTGGGCCTGGCCACCGAGCTCGAAGCGCAGATGCAGCTGGTGGTCGACCGCTACGAGTGCGAATGGGCCAACGCCTTGAAAGACCCGGAAAAACTCAAGCGCTTCCGTACCTTCGTCAACGCCAGTGGCGCCGACCCGGACGTGCAGTTCGTCCAGGAACGCGGCCAACGCCGGCCGGCCCGGGCGGAAGAAATGAGCCTGATCGATGCGACGGAGGTGGTCTGATGCCTGGCATGAATGCAATGCGGATTGAAACGGGTAATGGTTGGAGACGAGTTTGCGGGCGCCGCGATCTGGTGGCTCATTCCGGCGTGGTCGCGCTACTGGGCGGCCATCAGATCGCCTTGTTCTACGTGCCGGGCGAGCAGGGCGAGGGCCAGGTGTTTGCCCTCGACAACCGCGACCCACGCTCAGGTGCAAACGTGATCGGCCGTGGGCTGCTCGGGAGCATGGCGGGCAAACTGGTGGTGGCTGCGCCCTTGTACAAACAGCATTTCGGGCTGCACGACGGTCTGTGCGTGGAGGCGCCGACGGAGCGGTTGCGGGTATGGCCCGCCCGACTTCGCGGGGATGATGTGGAGATCGACACTGCCCAAGGTGCGTCAGTACCCGGTCAGGATGCTGGTGATCACCCCAGTGGCAATCGCCACTAGCACGTAGTCGCCGTTGATGCGCAACCACCGGTGGTCGGGTGGTGGCGCGGACAGCTGGCGCGCGCGCCAGTCGGTGACCCAGTAGCGGTCGTCGCGGTACTGCGGCTCTACCACGCGCCCGCGCTGCCACTGCTGGTGGGGCACCGTGGCACTGAGGGGCTTGCAGATTATGACCACGGGCTTGCGTAAGGTATCTCCAGCAGGAGGTAAAGATCGGGTATTGCCTGAGCGCAAGGTGCACTGACAGAACGCAATGGGCGGGTGCATTTTAGGAACTCGAGGGCTTTCGGTAGGGCAATCGGCAGTGTGGTGCTGATTTTCAAGCTGGCAGACGTTTAATCAGCATAATATTGCTGGTTTCCACCTTAGACTCTATGATAATCAGCATTAAAGTACTGATTTAGGCTGCCAGGATGCCGTTTCGAATCACTATCCAAGCCTTCTCAAAAGGTGCATGGCACGATGCAGCGTTGCTTTCGATTCAGAACCCGGAGCACGTCGAGCAAGGCATGTCTTTTGTGGCGTACGACACTGACTACATCGTTGCCAACTTTGATCGCATCGAAGACCGGTGCGAACTGGCCCTAAGCGTTAACCTGCCGCTGAACTGGGACCACCATGACGTCAAGGGCTATCCAGCATTCCTCTATGACATGATTCCCTCGGGTGCTGCCAAGGAGTCCCTCGAAGCCCGTTACGGGCGCTTGAAACCCGAGGGGCTGGAAATGGGGCTGTACCTTCTAAGCCGCTTCACACCAGCTCCTATTGGGCATCTGCGCATCAAGGAGTCCGTTGAAGGCCTCCAGCCGGATCGAAATGAGGCTTTCGCGCGTGTCGAGGTCGTGGTCAGGACCAACGAGTTCCTCGAGTACGCCTACGAAACCGGCGCAGCGTTGGGCGGCGCTACGGGCGCCAACGGGCAAGCTCCCAAGCTGCTGATGACCGAAGCCCGCGATAGCGCTCTGTACGCTGACGCGATGCTTCCCGATGAACAGGCGTGTCGTCACTGGCTGATCAAGTTCGCGCGTAACAAAGGTGGCGAGCGCGACAAGGACATCCTGCGAACAGAGTTCCATTACTACAAGGCTGTTGCCGCCCTGGGCCTTGATACCGTATCAACTGAGGGTTTAGCGCTTGAAGAGTCACTGAAGCCAAGCCTATGGATGCAACGGTTTGACCGCAGAATAGTGAATGGCAGGGTAGAGCGCCTACCGGTGGAGTCGGTGTACTCGGTCTGCGGCGTTACCGGCTACGGGCAGATGATGAAGCACGTTGAAGTGGTTCACCGGCTGGTAGAACTGTGGACCCGTAACGGCCAGCAGGATGAAGTGGACGACTTGGTATTCGAGTACGTGCAGCGTGATCTACTGAATCGAATTCTGGGGAACACCGATAACCACGGCCGCAACACGTCCATTATCCGTATAGGTGGAAGGTTTTGTTTAGCTCCCATCTATGACCTCGCGCCCATGATCCTGGATGAGGAAGGTATCACGCGAACGACGAAGTGGGCGGCGGAGCGCAAAGGTTCTTCCAACTGGAGGGACAATTGCGCTGAGCTTATCAATTACACCGATCCCGACGTTCTGCTGCAACGGTTGATGAATGCAGCTGAAAACTTCAGGGCGTTGCCCGATTTGCTGACCGAAGCCCCTGAATTGATGCGAAATGCAGCTTCCCTACCCGTGAACAACTTGGATAAGCGACTTGTGGAGTGGGGGCTGCGATGAAAAAACTACAGCCTGAAGAGCGTGCTCAGCTCGTGGAGGAGATCGTCGAGCGCAATGCGGCGGGGTTCGACCCCATCGGGGCATCCATCCGCCGTCTGCGGCTCGAAGTCACCGGGCTTGACCAAGAAACGTTCGCGGCAATGTGCAAGATGTCTACAAAAAGCTTGTACGAACTGGAGAGCGGAAAGTCGAACCCGAAACTCAGTACTTTGGAGGCCGTTCTGCGTCTGTTTGGTGTACGGATGGGGATGGTGATGGCTGCCAAGACTAAGCATGCAATGACGACCGTCGGCAACACTGTGGGTCAGTTGGAATCTGTTGCGCCAACCACGGTAGCCGCGCCAACGGGCGCGGGCCTTTTGCCGCTGGCCAGTACGTATGTGGCCGGACCAAAACGAGGGAAAAGCCCTGCGGCCGCCAAAGCGAAGAAAGCCTTGTCGGGCCCGGCGTCGTCACGGGCACGAAAAAGGCGTGATGAGAAGTGAGCGTGTTGGGATGAAAGTGAAAGCCTCATCCCGTTTTCCTTGTGCACTGCAATCCCCTATACAAACGTGCGCGACTCACGCCGACGATCCTGGTTAAGCAACGCCTCGATCTTCTGTAGCGCACGCCCCAGCTCGGCCTGGTCCTTGGCGCCACCCAGGGATATACGCAAGCAATTGGGCGCAGGTACAGCCGCTGCAAACGACTGCCCCCCGGCCACGCTGACCCCCTGCTCGCGCAGCGCATGGGTGAACAGCTCCTGGTTCCACTGCGTCGGCAGTTCAAGCCACACGTGCAGCCCGGTCGGGTGCGTCTGGTACGGGTGCGACAGCAGCGTGCGCGCCAGCCGCTGTCGCGCGCGGGTTTCGCGCTGGATTTCCTGCACCAGCTGCGTTGCGCTGCCACTGTTGATCCATTGCTCAACCAGCGCCAGCAGCAGGGCGGAGCAGCCCATGCTCGAGGCGCGCAGGCTGAGCTGCAATTGCTGGCCATCGTCCCCGTGCGGGGGTAACACGAACGACGTGCGCAAACTTGGCCACAGGCATTTGGACAAGGAGGCCAGGTAATAGGTGTTGCGGCGCCCAGTGAGCGTGGCGATCGGTGGCGGGGCATCGTCGAGCAGATAGCGGTAGGGGTCGTCCTCAATCAAGGTGATGCCGCGTCGCAGTATCACGTCGGCAATCTCCTGGCGCCTGCCCAATGGCATGGTGTGCGCCGTCGGGTTGTGGAACGTCGGATTGAGGTACAGCAGCCGTGCGCCGCTTTCCTGGCAAGCTTGTTCCAGGGCGTCGGGTTGCATGCCGTCCGCGCAGCTCGCCACTGGCCAGAGCCGCACGCCAAGCTGCTCGGCTGCCAGCAACAAGCCTGGGTAGGTGACGGCGTCGCACAGCACGGCATCCCCCGGGCGTGTCCTTGCGCTGAGTATCGCGAAGATCGCCGCCTGCGAACCCGAACACACCACCAAGCCCTCGCCGCTCAGCTCGCCGATGGCAGGGCGCAGCCAGCTTTGGGCAGCGTGCAGCAGTGAGCGCGGCGGCAACTCATGCTGGTAAATCGAAAGCGCCTCGATGCTATGGCGGGCAAACAGCTCAGCCATTGCACTGCCTGCTTGTTCGGTCATCGAGCCATTGGCCGGCTGTGGCGGAATGTTCATGGCCAGGTCGACGTTCAGGGGCAGGTCAGGGTTACCGCCCCCCATGACGAACGACCCACGCCCGGTATACGACGCGATCAGGCCGCGATTACGCGCTTCGTTGTAGGCGCGGGTAATGGTGGTGAGGTCGACGCCCAGGTGCGCCGCAAGCGTGCGTTGCGGGGGCAGGACATCCCCTTGCTGAAGAAATCCAGATTGTATGGATTTTTCCAGCATATCTATTATCTGTATGTATTTTGCCCCGGATCCTGCGGTGAATGGCCTTGTCCAGGCAATTTCACTAGTCAAAGTTGATTCATCACGAGGGCTCATAGCACTTCCTACAGTTGTAAATCCATACGCTCAGGAATATCATGGCATACGTTTTCTAAATATTCCATACAATCAAATAGAGTATGGATTTGTGCGTAGGCACCGGTATGGCGCTGCAGGTTGCAACCATAAGCGCTTCCGGGTTGCCAGTCATGGAGATGTTTGATGAGCGACTGCCATCTGATCTGTGCCAACCGTCTGGATGACGGTGCTGTGGTGTGGCTGGATGCACAGTATGAATGGGTCGAAAGCGTATGTCTGGCTGCTGCTTTCAGCCCCGATGCGCTGCCTGCCGCCAATGATGCTGCACAGGCCTGGGTACGCGACAACCATGTGGTTGGCCCGCTGCCTTGTGCGGCATCGCTGGTAGAGGGCTTGCCCGTACCCGATAGCCTGCGCGAGCGGCTGCGGGCACAGGGGCCCTCTATCCGCACCGACCTGGGTAAACAGGCGCAGGCAGCACGCCCAAGCGGGGGCGCCTCGAGTGAACGGCCGCTCGTGCCGATGGCGGCCGGCAAGGCCGGGGTCTACCAGTACGACCCGTTCGAGCGTGACTTCCTCAAGGAGCGCGCGCAGCAGTTTGGTCAGCAGGTGGCCAGGCGCCTCAGTGGCGAGCTGGACGAGGAGGCGTTCAAAGTCTATCGGCTGATGAACGGCCTGTACCTGCAATTGCACGGTTACATGCTGCGGGTAGCGATCCCGTACGGCACGCTGAGCGCCGTGCAACTGCGCCAGCTGGCCTACGTGGCGCGCACCTACGACAAAGGTTACGGTCACCTCACCACGCGCCAGAACATTCAGTTCAACTGGCCGCACCTGGCCGATACACCGGAAATACTGTCGGTGCTGGCCGACGCCGATCTGCACTGTATCCAGACCAGCGGCAACTGCATTCGGAACGTGACCACCGACCACTTTGCCGGCGCTGCCGCCGACGAGGTGGTGGACCCGCGGGTGCACGCCGAGATTCTGCGCCAGTGGTCCACCGACCACCCGGAATTCACCTACCTGCCGCGCAAGTTCAAGATCGCCATGACCGGCAGCCCTAAAGACCGCGCTGCAGTGCGCTTTCATGACATCGGCATCCTTGCGCAGCGCAATGCCGTGGGCGAGGTGGGTTTCGAGGTGTATGCCGGGGGTGGCCTGGGGCGTACGCCAATCGTCGGCACGCGAGTACGCCAATGGCTGCCCGAGCGCGACCTGTTGCGTTACGTCGAGGCGATCCTGCGGGTGTACAACGCCCTGGGGCGGCGCGACAACCTGTACAAGGCGCGTATCAAGATACTGGTACGTGAACTCAAGCCCGGCCGTTTCATCGAGATGATCGAGCATGAGTTCTGCAGCCTGCCGAGTGACCGCCAGTACCTGGAACCCGAGATCGTCCAGGCCATCCATGCGCGTTTCGTGCAACCGGCCTTCGAGTCGCTGCCCGGGCTGTGCGATGAGTATTTGACTGCACGCGCCGAAGACCCGGCATTCGCTGCCTGGGTGCGCACCAATACCCACCCGCACAAGCAGCCTGGCTATATCAGCGCGGTGGTTTCCCTGAAGCCGCCAGGGGGCATTCCGGGCGACGTCAGCGCCGAGGAAATGCTGCAGGTGGCTGACCTCGCCGAAGCTTACTCGCTGAACGAGATTCGCGTGTCCCACGAGCAGAACCTGGTGCTGCCGCACATCCGCCAGCGCGACCTGTACACGGTGTGGCAAGCACTGCGCGCGGCGGGCCTGGCAACGGCCAACGTGGGCTTGTTGTCTGATTCCATCGCCTGCCCGGGCATGGATTACTGCAGCCTTGCCACCGCCCGCTCGGTGCCGGTTGCACAGCGCATCGCCCAGCGCTTCGATGGCCCACGCCAACGTGAAATCGGTGAGTTGAAGCTCAACGTCTCCGGTTGCATCAACGCCTGCGCTCACCACCATGTAGCGCATATCGGCGTCCTCGGCCTGGACAAGGCAGGCCATGAAAATTACCAGATCACCCTGGGTGGCAGCGCCGAGGAAGACGCGGCGGTGGGCACCATCCTCGGGCGCTCCGTGCCTTATGAGCAAGTGCCCGAGGTGATCGAAGCACTCATTGATATCTACCTGGCACTGCGCCAGGCGGATGAACGCTTCCTCGACACCTATCGGCGGGTGGGTATTGCGCCGTTCAAGGAGGTGCTGCGTGATGCTCATTGATCGACACGGCCTGCCGCAGCACGACCCGTGGCATTACCTGGCCTGCGACGAAACGCCTTCCTTCTCCCCCAGCACCGTGGTGCACCCGGCGCAATGGAACGACTACCACATGCGCTTCGGCCTGCCGGCCCAGGGCCTGTGGCTGGCCGGCGACCAGGCGCTTGAAGAGGTGCAGGCGGTGCTCGGGCAATTGACCCTGATCGTGGTGGAGTTTGCCAAATCCCGTGATGGCCGTGGGTTCACCTTGGCGCGCCGGTTGCGCGAACGCCACGGTTTCACCGGCGACCTGCGAGCGGCCGGGCCGTTGTTGCCCGACCAGTTCGCAATGCTCATGCAGTGCGGTTTCAGCAGTGTGCTGGTGTCGCCTGCCATTCCCCTGGTGCGTTGGCAGGAAGCCGCAGTCGCCATTCAACACGCCCGACCGAGGACCCTGCTCGAGCGCCTTTCCCAACGTAATGAGGTATAAGCCGTGTCTGGCCTGACAGCGCTTGAACTGGCCCGCATACAGTTCGGTTTCACCGTGACGTTTCATATCGTCTTCCCGGCAATCACCATCGGCCTGGCGGCATTTCTGGCCATGCTGGAAGGGTTGTGGTTGTGGAAAAAAGACGACGCCTACCTCGACCTCTACCACTTCTGGTCGAAAATCTTCGCCGTCAACTTCGCCATGGGCGTTGTGTCCGGGCTGGTGATGGCCTATCAGTTTGGTACCAACTGGAGTTTCTATTCGCAATTCGCGGGCAGCATCACCGGCCCGTTGCTCACCTACGAGGTGCTCACCGCCTTCTTCCTGGAGGCGGGCTTTCTCGGTGTGATGCTGTTCGGCTGGCACAAGGTCGGGCGCGGTCTGCATTTTTTCGCCACGGTGATGGTCGCAGTCGGCACGATGATTTCAGCCACCTGGATTCTTGCCTCCAATAGCTGGATGCAAACGCCCCAGGGGCACGAGGTGGTCAACGGTGTAGTGATCCCGGTGGACTGGCTCGCGATCATCTTCAACCCGTCCTTCCCCTATCGCCTGGCGCACATGGTCACCGCCGCCATGTTGTCGACAGCGCTGTTCGTCGGCGCTTCGGGCGCATGGCACCTGCTCAGGGGCAACAAGACCCCGGCAGTGAAACGCATGTTCTCGATGGCGTTGTGGATGCTGCTGTTCACTGCGCCGTTGCAGGTGCTGATCGGTGACGTGCATGGCCTGAATACGCTCAAGCACCAGCCCGCAAAGATCGCTGCTGTCGAGGGTCACTGGGCCAACGTACCGGGTGAAGGGGTACCGCTGATTCTCTTCGGGCTGCCGGACATGGACGCGGAAACCACCCGCTTCAAGGTCGAGATCCCGCGGTTGGCGAGCCTGATCTTGACCCACTCGCTGGATGGGCAGATAGCCGGCCTGAAAGACTTCCCGCGTGAAGACCGGCCCAACGCCACCGTGCTGTTCTGGAGCTTCCGGGTGATGGTCGGGCTTGGCCTGCTGATGGTGCTGCTTGGCGGCTGGGGCGCCTGGGTGCGCTGGCGCGGCCGCTTGTATCAGTCGCCGATGCTGGCACGCTTCGCCCTGTGGATGGGGCCATCTGGCCTGATCGCCTTGCTGGCGGGTTGGTATGTGACCGAAATCGGCCGCCAGCCTTGGGTGGTGTATGGGCTGATGCGCACCAAGGACGCGGTTTCCGAGCATTCGGCAATGACCCTCAGCATCGGCCTGGTGGTGCTGGTGGTGATGTACCTGGGCATCTTCGGCACGGGCATCGGCTACATGCTGCGCCTGGTGCGCAAAGGGCCACAGCCACATGAGCCGCACCCTGTGGACATCGCTGACAACCAGCGCCCGGCCCGCCCGCTGTCGGCAGTGGACGAGTCGCTCTATTGCGCCCCCAACACCACACATTGACTGACGGGAGACGTTGTCATGGGTATTGATCTTCCGCTGATCTGGTTTCTGATCATCGGCTTTGGGGTGATGATGTATGTCATCACCGACGGCTTCGACCTGGGGATTGGCATTCTTTTTCCCTTCATCCGTGACCGTGAACACCGCGACACCATGGTCAACACCGTGGCACCGGTGTGGGATGGCAACGAGACCTGGCTGGTGCTGGGCGGGGCAGGCTTGATGGCGGCCTTTCCGAAGGTCTACGCGATCCTGCTGAGCGCGCTGTACCTGCCGGCGCTGGGCCTGCTGGCCGGGCTTATCTGGCGGGGCGTGTCGTTCGAGTTCCGCTTCAAGGCCGACGAGGCGCACAAGCCATTCTGGGACCGCGCATTCATGTCCGGCTCGTTCGCCGCAGCGTTCTTCCAGGGCGTGATTCTGGGAGCGTTCATCGAAGGCCATCAGATCGTCGATGGCGCCGCTACCAATGGCGTCATGAGCTGGCTGACGTTGTTCAACGTGTTCTGCGGATTGGGCGTGGTCGTGGCCTACGCGCTGCTGGGGGCCACCTGGCTGGTGTACAAGACGGAAGGGCCCCTGCAGGCCAGCATCATCCGCGCCGCCACGCCAATCACCCTGGCCACGGTGGCGACCATGTTGGTGGTCAGCATCTGGACGCCGATGACCCACCCGGCCATCTTCGAGCGCTGGTTCAGCCTGCCGAACTTCTGGTTCTTCCTGCCAGTACCCCTGCTGGTGCTACTGGCCACTTGGGCAATTTTGCGCTCGCTGCGTGGCGAGCCGCATGCCGGGCCGTTCGTATGGTCGCTGGTGCTGGTGTTCCTCGGTTACACCGGGCTGGTCATCAGCATCTGGCCTTACGTACTACCGCCCAGCCTGACCCTCTGGGATGCCGCAGGCCCTCCAGAGAGCCTGGGCTTCGCCCTGGTGGGGGCGCTGTTCATCATCCCGTTCATCCTCGGGTACTCGGCGTGGTCGTATTACGTGTTTCGCGGCAAGGTCAAGGTGGGCGAGGGCTATCACTGATGAGAAAGGGCAACTCGCAATCATCGCCAGGTGCGTTCAACAGGCTTCTGTGGATGGTGGGCATCTGGGGCGCCAGCGTTGCCGCGCTTGGCGTCATGGCCATGGCTGTACGCCTGGCCATGTCGCTGGCCGGCATGAAGCCTTGATTGCCACGCCTCATTAGGCGTTCTGGTAAAAGCTGGCCACCGGCAGTGGCCAGCTTCCCTTTACAGGCCCTGCCAGCCCAAGAGCAATGCCGGGGTCAATGGTTAACGGCTCTGCAGGCACGGCAGGCAATAAAACTCATTCGATCAGTGGCACGCCACTGAGCGCCTGTAATGCCTCGAACGAGAGGTCTGCGCAGATTTCCACGACTTTCAGCCCAGCAGGCGTCACATCCAGTACAGCTAGGTCCGTGTAGATGCGGCTCACGCAGCCAATACCCGTCAGCGGGTAAGTGCACGCGGGCACCAGCTTGCTTTCGCCAGTCTTGGTCAGGTGGTCCATCATCACGAACACCTGACGGGCGCCGGTGGCCAGGTCCATCGCGCCGCCCACGGCCGGGATCGAGCCTTCGGCGCCGGTGTGCCAGTTGGCCAGGTCCCCCTTGACCGAGACCTGAAACGCCCCCAGCACGGCGATATCCAGATGGCCGCCACGCATCATCGAGAACGAGTCGGCATGGTGGAAGTAGGCGCCACCGGTGAGCAGGGTCACGTGCTGTTTGCCAGCGTTGATCAGGTCGTCATCTTCCTCGCCAGGTGCCGGGCTTGGTCCCATCCCCAGCAGGCCATTTTCGCTGTGCAGAAACACTTCTTTGTCGCCCAGGTAGTTTGCTACCAGGGTGGGCGCGCCGATGCCCAGGTTCACATAGGCGCCTTCCTGGATATCCGCGGCCACGCGTTGGGCCATTTCGGCACGGGAGAGCTTTTTGTTGATGGTCATGGCAGGCCTCAGGATGCGTGAGCGATTGGAGCGGTGGTGGCGTCAGGGACGGCAACCACGCGCTGGACGAAAATACCCGGGGTGATGATATGTTCCGGGTCCAGCTCGCCCAGCTCGACGATCTGGTCAACCTGAACGATCGCGGTCTTGGCGGCCATGGCCATGATTGGCCCGAAGTTGCGTGCGGCCTTGCGGTAGGTCAGGTTGCCCCAGCGGTCCCCTCTGTGCGCCTTGATCAAGGCGAAGTCCGCGTGCAGCGGCATTTCCAGAACGTACTGGCGGCCATCGATTTCACGGGTTTCCTTGCCCTCGGCAAGCAGGGTGCCGTAGCCCGTCGGTGAAAAGAAGGCGCCAATACCTGACCCTGCGGCGCGAATGCGTTCAGCCAAGTTGCCCTGGGGCACCACTTCCAGTTCGATCTCGCCGGCGCGGTACAGTGCGTCGAACACGTAGGAATCTGACTGGCGCGGGAACGAGCAGATGATCTTGCGCACGCAGCCGGCCTTGAGCAAAGCGGCCAGGCCGGTGTCACCGTTACCCGCGTTGTTGCTGATGATGGTCAGCTCACGAGGGCGCAGGGCGATCAGCCCGTCGATGAGTGCAGAGGGCATACCTGCGTTGCCGAAACCACCGATCAGGAGGGTTGATCCGTCGGTAATGCCTGCCAAGGCGCTGGCGATGGACGAATGCGTTTTGTCGATCAAAGCGGGACTCCCCGTGAGTTCAGATGAAAGTTTCGGCACGAGGGATGGTAATAATCCGAATAGCGCCTGAAACGGATTGCAATTTCCGGACAGTTTGACTTAACCCGGAAACGCCGCCGAGAGGCGTGGGCTACTTGTGGGCGATTAACGAACCGTTGTTCAACAGCTTACTGGGGCTCGGTGGTCAAGCGAGGGTGCATGATCTAACCCAGCGCCTGAACACCTGCGCGACTCACGTGTGAATCAAATAGCCAGGGGTCAGCCGCCGGACACAGGCGCAACCCATGTTGGCCAAGGTTCGGCTAATTTCATCTTTGAAAATATCCAGCACGCTGGCCGCGCCTACTGTCCCGGCAGTAGCCAAACCATAAAGCAACGGGCGGCCGATGAGCACGCCGCTTGCGCCCAGCGCAAGTGCTTTCACAACATCCGATCCGCGACGAAAGCCGCTATCTACCAATACCTTGCCGGGGTGGGCTGTCGCAATCTGCTCCAGCACTGCCATGGGCGAGCAGCTTGAGTCCAATTGGCGGCCACCGTGATTTGACAAGATAACGCCGTCAGCACCCAGCTCGATGCAGTGTTTCACGTCATCCGGATGCAGAATGCCTTTGACCAATAGCCGATGTGGCCACAGGTCTCGCAGCCTTTTAAGGCCCGCCCAGTCAAAGCTGGCATCCATCTGGCGTGAGAGCAGTGCTGCCTGAAGTTCTGCATCGTAGGCTTGGGTGCTCGCGAAGTTGGCCAGTTGTGGCATACCTGCCGTCAGCAGGCGCAGCGACCAGCGCGGGTGCAGCATCCCATCGATAATCACGTTGGGCGTGTACTTGAACGGGAGGCCAAACCCGCTGCGTAGATCGCGTTCTCGCTTGCCGTTCACCGCTACGTCCGTGGTCAGGACCAAGGTTCGATAACCAGCAGCCAACGCGCGCTTAACCAGGTGTTCCGCTAATGTCGGGTGCACCACATAAAGCTGAAACCACAGATCGCCGCCAACCTGCTCGGCTACCTCTTCGATGGATGCGTTGGACGCGGTGGAGAGGATGAACGGTATACCGGCCTTCTTGGCGGCGCGTGCGAGTTCAAGGTCGCCCTTTGGCCAGAAAGCACCGCTGAGCCCCATTGGCGCTACGATCAAGGGCAGTGGCTGACTCACACCTAGAACCTCGGTGCTCAAGCTTGGCTGTGCCACGTTTATCAATCGGCGTGGGAGCAACTCCAGTGCATCAAATGCATCCAGGTTACGCTGTAGGCACTTCTCGTCATCAGCCCCACCTTCGAGGTAGTCGAATACCATTCGTGGGAGATGGCGGCGTGCAAGTTCTCTATAGCCGTTGACACTGAAAGCGCAGCTCATGACGTCCTCTAAGCCAGGCGAAATTGGGCATGGCTCAATGTAAAGAGGACGCTCTTCTGTATCAAATTGATATTAGGTCAGCTAAAAATAAGCACCGTCTATGGTAGTTGCCGTTTGATTAAACGGTACCCGTGTCATTGGCCGTCGTGGTTTTCTGGGCATCCAGGCTGCCAAGGCTGGTTTGTAACTGCCGCAGGAACCAGGTCAGGGCTGTGGATTGGGTACTGCGCGAGTGCCAGTGCAAGGACACCTCGAAACTCGGCACGTCGAATGGCAGTTCGAGGGTCTTGAGCTTTCTGGGTAACGGCATTTCGCAAAAGCTTTCGGCAATCTGGCTGGGCAGAATGCCCAGCAGGTCGCTGCCGGGAATCAACCGTGGAAGCACTGAAAAATGGGGCAGCCGCAATTTTATCCGGCGCTCCACGCCCAGCCGTTTCAGCGCATCTTCGGCCATGCCATGGCCAGAGGTGCGGGTAACCAGCACGTGGGGTTCGGCGAGGAACTGTTGCATGTTGATGGCATCCCCAATGCGGGGGTGAGCCGCGTCGAGCAGGCAGACATAACGCTCCTTCATCAGCACGCGAGAAACCACACCATTGTCACTGAGTTTCTGGCTGCAGATAGCGGCATCGATATGACCGTCGTTCAGCCAGGTGCCAACCTTGTCAATTTCCAGGGGCACGACTTCCAGCTCGATGTTCGGCGCTGCTCGGCCAAGGCAATCCATCAGCCGAGGTAACAGTGCCATCTCCCCTAGGTCCGATAGGGCCAGGCGGAATTGTCGCTGTGAGTGGCTGGGGTCGAACTTGCGTGCCTCGCCCACCGCCGAGTCGATTGCCCGGGAAGCTTCCTTGAAGCTGCCGTAGAGCTGGGTGGCAAGCCGGGTGGGTTGCATGCCCTGGCGGTTGCGCACGAACAAAGCGTCATCGAACTGCTCCCTGAGCTTGGCCAAGGCGTAGCTCACCGACGGCTGGGTAACGAACAGCCGCTGCGCCGTGGTGGTCACGCTGCGGGTTTCGTACAGGGTGATGAAAGTGGTGATGAGGTTGAGGTCGAAGCTGGCCATGGTCGTGGTTGTCCGTGCACGGGTGGCGGATGAGGGGGCGAGCGCGTAGCTGGCACACTCACTAATATAGGCAGTATTTATACAGCATCACTAAAACATTTATTTGATCGATCTATATGCCGTTCATAGAGTGGAAGCTTCAAGACATACGCGGACCCTAGCCTCATGCAAACCATTCACTCCGCCGCCTACACGCTGCTTCGGCGCCATGGCATGACTACCCTCTTCGGCAACCCGGGCTCGAACGAACTGCCATTCCTCAAGTCGTTCCCCGAGGACTTCCAGTATGTGCTGGGCCTGCACGAAGGTGCGGTGGTGGGCATGGCCGACGGCTATGCACTGGCCAGTGGCAAGCCGGCCTTCGTCAACCTGCATGCTGCCGCGGGTACCGGCAATGGCATGGGCGCGCTGACCAACTCCTGGTATTCGCACAGCCCGCTGGTGATCACCGCTGGCCAGCAAGTGCGGCCAATGATCGGGGTGGAAGCCATGCTGGCCAACGTCGATGCGGTGCAATTGCCCAAGCCGCTGGTCAAGTGGAGCTACGAGCCCGCCAACGCCCAGGACGTGCCCCGCGCGCTGAGCCAGGCCATCCACTACGCCAACACCACGCCGAAAGCGCCGGTGTACCTGTCCATCCCGTACGACGATTGGGATGCACCTTGCGCACCGGGTGTGGAGCACCTGTTCGAGCGCCAGGTGCAGGTTGCCGGCACGCCCGATGCTGCGCAGTTGCAAGCATTGATCGGGCAGCTGAACCAGGCCCGTAACCCAGTGCTGGTGCTGGGGCCGGAGGTAGATGCCACGCAGAGCAACGCGGCGGCAGTTGCCCTGGCCGACAAGCTGCACCTGCCGGTGTGGATAGCGCCGTCGGCCTCGCGCTGCCCGTTCCCCACCCGCCACCCCAGTTTTCGGGGCGTACTGCCGGCGGCCATCGCCGGCATCAGCAAGACCCTCGACGGCCACGACCTGATCGTGGTGGTTGGCGCCCCGGTGTTCCGCTATCACCAATTTGCCCCGGGTGACTATCTGCCTGCCGGTGCTCGGCTGCTGCACATCACCTCCGACCCGCAGGAAGCCGCCCGTGCGCCGATGGGTGATGCATTGATTGGCGACATTGCCGTCACCCTGCAGGCGCTGGCGGGCGGCGTGGCGCAGCAGTCGCGCAGCTACCCTGAGGCACTGCCCGTGCCGCCCCCGGTGGCTGACGAGCCTCGCCACCTGCGCCCGGAAACCCTCTTCGATGTGCTGGATGCCGTAGCCCCGCACGACGCCATCTACGTCAAGGAATCCACCTCGACCACCAGCGCCTTCTGGCAGCGCATGAACCTGCGGCACCCGGGCAGTTATTACTTCCCTGCCGCCGGCGGCCTGGGCTTTGGCCTGCCCGCGGCGGTGGGCGTGCAATTGGCGCAACCGCAGCGCCGGGTAGTCGCACTGATCGGTGATGGCTCTGCCAACTACGGCATCACTGCCCTGTGGACCGCTGCCCAGTACCGCGTACCAGTGGTGTTCATCATCCTCAAGAACGGCACCTACGGTGCCTTGCGCTGGTTCGCCGGGGTGCTCAAGGCCGAAGACGCGCCAGGCCTGGACGTGCCTGGCCTGGATTTCTGCGCAATCGCCAAGGGCTATGGCGTGAAGGCGGTGCACACCGACACCCGCGCCAGTTTCGAAGCCGCTTTGCGCGCAGCGCTGGATGCCAACGAACCGACCCTCATCGAGGTACCGACCGTCACCATCGAACCTCACTGATCGGCAGCGGGGGCCATCGAAGCCCCCTGCACCCACTTACATAACAACAAGAAGACATCGCCATGACCCAAAAACGTGCGCTGGACGTCGCAGGGGCCGCGCCCCTCGGCAAACTTCATTACACACTGCTGTTCTGGTGCTCTTTCATCATGCTGTTCGACGGCTACGACCTGGTCATCTACGGCTCGGTGGTACCACGGCTGATGGAGGCGTGGGCGCTAACGCCCGTCATCGCCGGCTGGATGGGCAGCGCCGCGCTGTTCGGCATGATGTTCGGTGCTGTGGTGGTCGGCCCGCTGGCGGACCGGCTTGGCCGGCGCAAGGTGATCATCTGCTCCATGGGCCTTGCCAGCCTGTGCGCGCTGATGACGGCGTTCACCTGGGACGCGCCGAGTTTTGCCCTGGCCCGCTTTGTCACCGGCGTAGGCCTGGGCGGCGCGATTCCCAACATCGTTGCCCTGATGAACGACCTGGCGCCCACCGCCCGACGCAGTTCGCTCACTACCATCATGCTCAGCTTCTATTCGATCGGCGCGATGATCTCTGCGCTGGTGGCCATGCTGATCATCCCGCGCTACGGCTGGGAAGCAACCTTCATCATCGGCGGGCTGCCACTGCTGTGCCTGCCTTGGCTGGCGCGGCAATTGCCTGAGTCGCTGCACTACCTGCTGGAGAAGGACCCGGCTGGCGCAAGCCGTTTGCTCAACCGCATTGACCCACAGGTGAACAGCAGCCAGGTCAGTTTCGAAGCGCCGGTCAGAACATCGTCTGCCGCGCCCCTCTCGCGCTTGTTCGCCGAAGGCCGGGGTGTTGGCACTGTGTTCCTGTGGCTGGGCTTTGGCATGTGCATGCTGATGGTTTACGGCCTCAACACCTGGCTGCCGAAAATCATGGTCGCCGGTGGCTTCGAGCTGGGCTCGAGCCTGATGTTCCTGGTCACCCTCAACATCGGCGCCACCTTCGGTGCGCTGGGCGGTGGCTGGTTGGCCGACCGCTGGGGCTGCAAGCCAACCTTGATGCTGTTCTTCCTGCTTGCCGTGGTGTCGCTCTGCACCCTGGGGGTCAAGCCCGGCCCGGTGCTGCTGAACATCATGTTGCTGATTGCCGGCGCTACCACCATCGGCACCCTGGCGGTCATACACGCCTTCGCCGCCCAGCAGTACCCCAGCGAGATTCGCGCCACCGGGGTCAGCTGGTGCTCGGCAATCGGCCGCTTTGGCGGCGTTGCCGGGCCGACCCTGGGTGGGGTGATGATGAGCATGAACCTGCCATTGCAGCTCAACTTCATCCTGTGCGCCGTGCCTGGGGCGGTGGCTATCTTCGCCATTGCGATGATTCGCAAGCGCCGCGCTGCCGTGCCGGCTGCACCGGGCCGGGCGCTGCAGGCGCGTTCCTGACCTGAGCCCGTCGGTTACGTCAGTCGGCACGTGCCCACCCCGACATTTTTGCAAATACCGGCCGCTCGGTGCCGAGCGGCCCGGTGGATTGTGCCGTTCCAACAACAATAAAAAGGTCTCGGTTATGCGTCTTTCTTCATCAACCAGCCGTGGTGTATGGCTGGTCGGCTGTGCCTGTTTTGCGCAATCGTTCGCCGCCCACGCCGACTTTCTGGCTGATAGCAGTGTTGTACTCGGGCTGCGCAATGCCTACATCGACCGCGATTTCAAACAGTCCGATGCTGCCAAGTCGCGCGTTGGCAGCTGGACCCAGGGCTTTGACCTGCGTTTCACCTCAGGCTACACCGAAGGCCCACTGCAATTTGGCGTAGAAACCAGCACCCAGTGGGCCTATCGCCTGGACGGTGGTGGCGGGCGCGGCCCTGACAGCGTGATCCCCTACGATGCCGGCAAGGGCGAGCAGGTGCGCGATTACGGGCGCACTGGCGTCACCGGCAAGGTTCGGTATTCACAGACCGAGCTGCGTGTCGGCGAGCTGCGCCCGCGTTTGCCGGTGGCCTACATCGACGACTCGCGGCAATTGGTCACCACTTACCAAGGCGCGATGATCGAGTCCAGGGAGTGGTCCAACCTCACGCTCACGGCCGGGCGCATCAATGAGATCGCCACGCGTGAGTCGTCCAACCGGGAAAAGATCTACCTCATGAATGGTGCGAACATTCGGCGGCCCAGCGACGGCCTGAACTTTGCCGGCGCCACCTATCAGTTCACGCCCGACCTGTCGGCCACCTACTTCTACGGCCAACTCGAAGACATCTACCAGCAGCACTACCTGGGCCTTTCCAACCGTTGGGCGCTGTCGGCGGACTACGCGTTGCAGACTGAACTGCGCTACTACCAGAACCGTGAAGACGGCAAAGCGCTGTATGGCGCCATCGACAACAAGAGCTACGGTGCCATGACCACGCTGAAGACTGGCGCGCACGCGCTGGGCGTGGGTTACCAGCACATGCTCGGCGACAGTGCTTTTCCCCTGTTCAATGGTTACGCGCCGCAGCCGTACCTGGTCAACTGGTCCACCGTGGGCTTTTTCAAGGCCAACGAAGCGTCCTGGCAACTGCGTTACGACTACGACTTCGTGGCGCTGGGCGTGCCAGGCCTGAAGTTCATGACCCGGTATCTGCGCGGCAGTGGTATCGACCGGGGTAATAATGCCTTGGACCGTAACGTCGAGAGCGAGCGCAACTTCGTGTTCAGTTATGTGCTGCAAAGCGGGCCGCTCAAGGGGTTGGCCTTCGAGTGGCGCAACATCGACGTGAAAACCCGGTACGGCAACGGCCGGGCATCGGGTTCGGACTACGACGAGAACCGGTTCATCACGACCTACAGCTGGAAGTTCTGATGGTGAACACGTGCTGGCGCCATCTGGCCAAGTGACGCTCTGTTTGTGAGGTTTCCCGTGGTTTTTTTACTGTGTCGATTCATCTATCCGAAGGAGCAGCGATGAAAATTGCGATTGTGGGTGCAGGGGCAATGGGCGGGTTATTCGGTGCGCGCCTGGCGTTGGCAGGGCAGGCTGTGTCACTCGTCGAAACCTCCGACCACGCCATCGAGGTCATTACCCGCCAGGGGCTGCGGCTGGAAACGCCGGATGTGCAAACCACCGTGCAGATCCCGATCAGCCGCGCTGCGCAGTTGTCAGGGCACTTCGACTTGCTGGTGATCTTCACCAAAGGCTTTCACACCGCCGCGGCCATCGACTCGGTGCGCCACTTGGTAGGCCCCGACACCTGGTCCTTGTCGGTGCAGAACGGGCTAGGCAATGCCGAGATCATTGCCGGCGTGGTACCTGCCGAACGGGTGATCGTGGGCATGACCAATCTGCCGGCAGACCTGGTGGCGCCAGGTGTGGTGCACAGTCATGGGGAAGGGCACATCAACCTCTGGGCTGGCAGTGGCAAGGACGCGCAGCGCGTGCATGAGGTGGCGGCAGTGTTCAGCCAGGCCGGGTTGCCCTGTGAAGCCGACCCGCAGGTGCAGGTGGCCATATGGGAAAAGGTTGCGTTCAACGCGGCGCTCAACTCGGTGTGCGCCGTCACTCGCCAGACTGTCGGCGCGGTGGGCAGCACCGAGCAGGGCCGACAGGTGCTTGGCGATATCCTTGATGAAACGGTGGCGGTCGCCAAGGCTGCCGGTATCGCTGTCGATGGCCAGAGGGTGCGCGCGTCGGTGGACTACGCGGTGCGCAATCACCAACAGCACAAGCCGTCGATGCTGCAAGACCTGGAAGCCGGGCGCCAAACCGAGATCGATTTCATCAATGGCGCCGTGGTCGCTCACGGCAAGCGTGTGGGCGTAGCCACGCCGGTACTGCAGGCGCTGTACAACCTGGTCAAAGCCAGCGAAGGCTAGGCCTCGCGCCGTTGCAGGCGGAACTCCTTGGGCGTCAGCCCGGTGGCCCGCTTGAAGAAGCGCGAGAAGTACGCCTGCTCGGCAAAGCCCAGGCTGTCGGCGACCTGGCCGATGGTCATGGAGGTGTACACCAGGTTGCGCTTGGCCTCCAGTACCACCCGCTGGTTCACCTGCTGTAACGCCGATTGCCCGGTCAGTTGCCGGCACAGGGCGTTGAGGTGAGCGACGCTGACGCCAATCTGCCGGGCGTAGTGTTCGATCTGCTGGTGCTCGCGAAAGTGCCGCTCGATCAGCTGCGTCAGGTGGTCCAGGTGCTGCTGGCCGCGTTCCCTGGGTTTGGCGATGTGCTGCACGCGTTCGCGTGAGCGGCGCGACAGCCACACCAGCAGCGCGCAGATCACGGACTGCAGCATCAGGTCGCGCTCCGGGCGCTGCTGGAGGTATTCCTCGGTCAGTTGGCCAAACAGGTCATCGAGGTAGCGGCGGTCGTCACCTGCCCAGTAGCACTCGGCCTGGGCCATGGGTTTGCCTTCGAGCAACGGCGTGAAGCGCTCCAGCACCGGTTTGGCCAGGCTGATCACGTAGCCCTGTATATCTTCGGAAAAGCGAAAACCATGAATGCTCATCACCGGTACCACCTGCAAGGCGCCGCCGCTGATCTGCTGTTCAACGCCTTCGACCAGCACGTGGGCCTGCCCGGCCTGCACATACAGCAACTGGGCAAGGTCGCCATGGCGGTGGGTCTTGATTTCCCAGTCGTGCAGGCGGCTGCGCTCGGGGATGGATTCGCAGTGGATCAGGTCCGGGGTTGGCCAGGACGTCTCGCCATACAGCTTGAATACGGGAACACCCTTGGCAGCCAACATACGCAATCCTCGGTAATCCTCGAAAAGTCCAACAAATAAAGCAGAAATTGCCTTCTTCTGGGAGCTTTATCTGCGAAAAATACAGAACGACAAATCGTAACCCAGAGCCTGTCGGCTCATGAGGATAAAAACAATGAAGACTCAAATTGCCATTATTGGTGCCGGTCCGTCCGGGCTGCTGCTGGGCCAGCTGCTGCACAAGGCGGGTATCGACAACATCATCATCGAGCGCCAAAGCCCCGACTACGTGCTTGGCCGCATCCGTGCCGGCGTGCTGGAGCAGGGTATGGTCGACCTGCTGCGTGAAGCCGGTGTCGGCGAACGCATGGACCGCGAAGGGCTGGTGCACGACGGCTTCGAACTGGCGTTCGACAACCGCGTCGAACACATCAACCTGCGCGAGCTGACGGGCGGCAAGACCGTCATGATCTACGGCCAGACCGAGGTCACCCGCGACCTGATGGAAGCCCGCAGTGCCAGCGGTGCTCCCACCTACTACGATGCGGCCGACGTGCAGTTGCACGAACTCAAGGGCCAGAAACCTTATGTCACCTTTGTTCAGGATGGCCAGCCGGTCCGCATCGAGTGTGACCTGGTCGCTGGCTGTGACGGTTACCACGGCGTTTCGCGCAAATCGATCCCTGACGGTGTGCTCAAAGAGTTCGAGCGGGTGTACCCGTTCGGCTGGCTGGGCGTACTGGCCGATACGCCTCCGGTGAATGACGAACTGATCTACGCCAGCCACGAGCGCGGCTTTGCCTTGTGCAGCATGCGTTCGCCAACCCGCACCCGCTACTACGTGCAGGTCGCCAGCGAAGAAAAAGTCGAGGACTGGTCCGACCAGCGCTTCTGGGACGAGCTGAAAAGCCGCTTGCCCAAGCCGGTCGCCGACAAGCTGATCACGGGCCCGTCCATCGAAAAGAGCATCGCGCCGCTGCGCAGCTTCGTGGTCGAACCTATGCAATACGGGCACCTGTTCCTGGTGGGCGATGCCGCGCACATCGTGCCGCCCACCGGTGCCAAAGGGCTGAACCTGGCTGCCAGCGACGTCAGCACGCTGTACCACATCTTGCTCAAGTACTACCGCGAAGGGCGCCGGGACCTGCTTGAACGCTACTCGCAGATCTGCCTGCGCCGGGTCTGGAAGGCTGAGCGTTTCTCCTGGTGGATGACCTCGATGCTGCACCAGTTCCCCGGCACCGACGCCTTCAGCCAGCGCATGCAGCAAACTGAACTGGACTACTACGTAGGCTCTGAGGCTGGGCGCAAGTCCATCGCCGAGAACTACGTTGGCTTGCCTTACGAGCCGGTGGAGTGACACCCCTGGCGGTGCGATCGACGACTTATCAGACGATGAGCGCAATTCTTATAAGAGGTAACTCATGACTCACCTTGCCACGCAATTCCCTGTCTTCTCCCAGCAGTTCATTGCCGGCCAATGGCGCGACGGCCGCGATGGCAGTGTGCTGCACGTGACCAACCCGTTCGATGGCAGCCAACTGGCACAGATCGTCCAGGCGGATCGCGATGACCTTGACGAGGCCTACCGCAAGGCCGCTGAAGCGCAGGTGAAATGGGCCGCCACCGGCCCGGCCGAACGAGCGGCCGTGATGCACCGAGCGGTGCAACTGTTCGATGAGCACCGCGAAGCGATCATCGACTGGATCATCCGCGAGTCTGGCAGTACCCGCATCAAGGCGCAGATCGAGTGGGGCGCAGCCCGGGGTATCACTCTGGAGTCGGCGTCGTTCCCGGCGCGCGTGCACGGCCGCCTGCTGCCGTCCAACGTGCCGGGCAAGGAAAACCGCGTGTACCGCGAGGCGCTGGGCGTGGTGGGCGTGATCAGCCCGTGGAACTTCCCGCTGCACTTGTCGCAACGCTCCGTGGCACCCGCCCTGGCGCTGGGCAACGCGGTGGTGATCAAGCCGGCCAGCGATACGCCGGTGACCGGTGGGTTGCTGCTGGCCAGCCTCTACGAGGCTGCCGGCCTGCCCGCCGGGCTGCTCAGTGTGGTGGTAGGCGCCGGGTCCAAGATCGGCAACGCTTTCGTCGAACATGAGGTGCCCAAGTTCATCTCGTTCACGGGCTCCACCCCGGTGGGCCTGAACATCGGCCGCCTGGCCTCCGGTGGCCAGCACCTCAAGCACGTGGCCCTTGAGCTGGGTGGCAACAGCCCGTTCGTGGTGCTGGCCGATGCCGACCTGGAGCAGGCGGTGAATGCAGCAGTGATGGGCAAGTTTCTGCACCAGGGGCAGATTTGCATGGCGATCAACCGCATCATCGTCGAAGACGCCCTGCACGATGCCTTCGTCGAGCGTTATGCCGAGCGCGTCAAGGCGCTGAAAGTGGGCAACCCGCATGACGCCGATACGGTGGTCGGGCCCATCATCAACGCCAAGCAGTTGCAAGGCCTGCTGGAGAAGGTGGCGCGTGCCAAGGAGGAGGGTGCCCGCGTGGTGGTGGAAGGTGACGTACAGGGCCAGTTACTGCCGCCCCACGTATTTGCCGACGTTACCAAGGACATGGAAATCGCCCGCGAAGAGATCTTTGGCCCGCTGGTGGGCATTCAGCGTGCCCATGACGAAGCCCACGCCCTGGCGTTGGCCAACGACAGCGAGTTCGGCCTGTCCAGCGCTGTGTTCAGCGGTAACCTTGAGCGTGCCGTGCGTTTCGCCCGCCAGGTCAAGGCAGGCATGACCCACGTCAACGATATCCCGGTCAATGACGAGGCTCATGCGCCGTTCGGCGGTGAAAAAAACTCAGGCCTCGGGCGCTTCAACGGCGACTGGGCCATCGAGGAATTCACCACCGATCACTGGGTCAGCGTGCAAGGCAGCCCGCGCCGCTACCCCTTCTGATGCTGACGGAGAATGCTCATGCTCAACGGTAAAAAGCTGGTCATTACCGGGGTCGCCTCCGGCATCGGCGAACAAACAGCGCAACTGGCACGCGCCCAGGGCGCCTACGTCATTGGCGTGGACATCAACCGGCCCAAGGTCGAGGTCGACCAGTTCATCCAGGCCGACCTGTCGTCACAGGCCTCCATCGACAGCCTGCTCGGCCAACTGCCGGACGGCATCGATGGCCTGGCCAACATCGCGGGGTTGCCACCCACGCTCAATGCCGAGTTGGTGCTCAAGGTCAACCTGGTGGGCCTGAAGTACCTGACCCTCGGCCTGGTACCGCAACTGGCCGACAATGCCGCCATCGTCAACCTGGCATCGCTGGCCGGTGTTGGCTGGCCACAGTCGGTCGCAGCCATCCGCGACAGCGAGCACCTGAGCTTTTCCGGTACCGCGGCCTTCTGCACCCGCCATGACATCGTGGGAGCGCGTAGCTACTTCTTCTCCAAGGAAGCACTGATTGCCTGGACCCTGCAGCACCGCTGGACCTGGCGCGAACGTGGTATCCGCATGAATGCGGTAAGCCCGGGCCCGGTGGACACGCCGATTCTCAAGGACTTCATCGAAACCCTGGGCGCCCGCGCCGAAGAAGACATGAAGACCATGGACCGGCCTGGCCGTGCCAGCGACATTGCCCCGGTGGTGGCCTTTCTGCTCAGCGACGGTTCGCGCTGGATGCGCGGCACCAACGTGGCGGTAGACGGGGGGATGCATTCGCATATTCTGGCCAGCAGCAACGGCCTCTGAGTGCAATAAGCGGCGTCTCCCCAAATTGGTAGGCGCGAGCGAGGCTCGCGATGGGCTGCCATGCAGCCCCCTGCCAACGTCCAGATATGGCCATCTGCTACTTTCTGCCCCCACTCCTGCACGTCTGCCAATTGCCGCGGTCCAAACGCATACCAGACTCACATCTGCACACGTACCGCTCAAGATGCTGTAGGAGGCCACATGCCCGAGCTCATATTCCCCCAGCCCTTCGAAGCGATCGGTTGTAAACAATGCCGAGAACTGGCCGACCTGGGTTTTGGCATCACCATGGCGTTCCAGCCCATCGTCCACCAGCCCACTGGCAAGCCTTACGCCTACGAGGCACTGGTAAGGGGGTTGGCAGGGGAGGGCGCGGCAGAAATCCTGGCCAAGGTCACACCTGACAACCTCTACCGTTTCGACCAGGCCTGCCGTGTCAAAGCCATCGAAAAGGCCGCCGAGCTGGGGCTCAACCGTGTGGAGGCGTGCAAGCTCAGCATCAACTTTTTGCCCAATGCGGTTTACCGCCCCAGTACCTGTATCAGGGCAACGCTGGAGGCCTCACGGCAGTTCGACTTCCCGGCCGAGCGGCTGATCTTCGAGGTGACCGAGGGTGAGCGGGTAGAAGATACCGAGCACCTGAAGTCGATTTTTCGCGAATACGGGCGGCAAGGCTTTACCACCGCCATCGACGATTTTGGCTCGGGCTACTCGGGGCTGAACCTGCTGGCAGAGTTCCAGCCCGACCTGTTGAAACTGGACATGGCCCTCACCCGCAACCTGTGCCGCGACCCGGTTCGCCAGGCCATCGTCGCCGGCATCGTGTTAGTGGCACAGCGGCTGGGTATTACCTTGATAGCGGAGGGCGTCGAAACCCAGGCTGAATGTGAGGCGCTGGCCTCGCTTGGCATCGAACTGATGCAGGGTTACTACATTGCCCGGCCTGCCATCGACAGCTTGCCGCTGATCGAACGCCTGCGCAGCTGAACAGCGGCTTACTCAGCCCACTCCGGGTCGCCGGTAAACACCACCGTCAGCCAGCGGTTCGGGCCTTCGCCGCCTAGCGCCTCGCCCACTTCGTTGCGCCAGGCGTCCCATTCCTCGATGGTTTTCGCCGCCATGCCAGCGGGCACGATGAAGTACAGCTCGATTTCCCGCGAGCGGCCCACCTTGGCGACGTAGGCACGGTACGACTGCAGCCCGTGACGGGTAACGAAGGCCTGGGCAACTGCGTCCACATGCAGCTTGAGGTCCCCGGGCGTGACCAGGAAGATCTCTGAAAATGCCTGGCGGATGACCGACATGGGCAGGGGTACGATCACCAGGCACACCAGCGCCAGAACTGCCGGGTCGATGTAAGGCGATACCCACTCCAGCGACGTACCCTGCACCGCATAGCCAAAGCAGAATGCGATGAGCAACGCGGCCGTGATACTGGCCGACATCACCCAGCCTTTCACATCCATGGCCACGAAGTCCGAGCGCAACTGGCGGTTGGCGCGGGCTTCCACCACGGCAATGGTCACGCAGGCGATCACCGTGAGCACCGCGTACACCATGGCAATGCCAAACTCCAGGTGGCGGCCGCCTTGCAGCAGGCTGCTGATGGCATTGATCAGCGCGTAGATGGCCACGCCGCTGAGCAGGATGCCATTGAGCGCCAACACCATGGGTTCCAGGTGCCAGAAGCCCATGGTGAAACGCTCGCGCAGCTTGCGTGACATCTGCAGGCTGGTGGCATGCGAGGTGATCAGCCTGACGACCATCAGTGACAGCCCGCTCATGCTGGCGTCGACCAGCGAATACACGCCATCGAACACGATGGAGAACGACCCGGACGCCAGGCCGAAGGCGATGCCGATGGTGGCGATGAACAGCGTCACAGCGATGGAGGTCCGTAACAGGCCCTGTTCGTTGGTGATGTCGAAAAAGGTGGATCTGCTTGGGTTTTGCATAATCAGTGTGCTCAGTAAAAACGTCGGTGCTGCGTTGCTTGCAAGGCCCCCGTTGCGAGGGCGCCGCGATGCCTGTGGGAGCGGGTTCACCCGCGAAGCAGGTACATTGGCCCACAGGTTAGACGCGGAACTGTTCCATCAGCGCCTGTTGCTGGTTGGCAAGCTGGTTCAGCGACTGGCTGATGCGGGCTGACTCATCGGCTTGGCCGGCCAGCGACTCGGTCACATCGCGGATGCTGGCCACGTTGCGGTTCACCTCTTCGGCCACCGCGCTCTGCTCTTCTGCCGCCGAGGCGATCTGCAGGTTCATGTCGCTGATCACTGCCACCGCCTCACCAATACGCTGCAGGGCCGGTAACGCTTGCTCCATGCGCGCAGCGCTTTCCTGTGCCTGCTGCTGGCCGCCCTGCATGGCCCCCACCACGTCATGGGTACCTTGCTGCAAGCCTTCGATCACCTGGCGAATTTCATCGACCGACACCTGAGTGCGCTGGGCCAGCCCGCGCACTTCATCGGCTACCACCGCAAACCCACGGCCGGCCTCGCCCGCGCGGGCCGCTTCGATGGCAGCGTTGAGGGCCAGCAGGTTGGTCTGCTCGGCGATCGTGCGAATAACCTCCAGCACCGAGCCGATCTGCGCACTGCGGTTTTCCAGTTCATGCGCTTCGGCCATGGCGGCGTTCATGCCGTCGGCCAGGCGGTCGATGCCCTGGCGGGTGCTGTCGATCAACTGCAACCCATCACGGCTCGCCTGGTCTGCAGCCCGCGCCGCCTCGGCCGCCTGCGAGGCGTTGTGGGCTACGTCCATCGCGGTGGCGCTCATTTCATTGGCTGCCGTGGCGACCTGCTCGATTTCCCGGTGCTGTTGCTGCATGCCATTGCTGGTCTGGGTGGCAATGGCTGCCGACTGGTCAGCGGTGGCGCGGGCCTGCTGCAGGGAGCCTTTGACCTGGGCAATGACCGGTTGCAGCTTGTCTAGGAAGCGGTTGAACGCGCCGGTGAGCAGGCCCAGTTCGTCCTCACGGGCATAGTCCAGGCGCCGCGTCAGGTCGCCTTCGCCACTGGCGATGTCCTCCAGCCTGGCGGCTACGGCCAGGATGGGGCGGGTAACACCGCGCGCAGTCAACCACACCAGCAGCAGGCCGATCAGTGCAGCAACCAGCCCGATCGTCAGGCTGGTGAGGTTGGCCTGTTGGCTGTGGGCCCCCAGGCGCTGGTTCAGGGCTACGGCCGGCGCCTGCAACACCGCTTGCGGCACCTCCAGCGTGACTTGCCACGGCGCGCTGCCCGGGATGGGCGCAAAGGGCTGCGTCACACGCATCACGCCGTCGGCTGCCGCTTGGGCAATCGGCTGGCCAAGCGTGTGCTCGTCGCGGCTGTTGCCGGCCAGCAAGCCGGCGGCGCTGGCAATGCTCACCTGGCCCTGGCCGTCGAACAACTCGCTGCGCCCGCTCACGCTCAGTTGCTGCAAGGTTGCCAGGCCGATGTCCAGGCCTACGACGCCGACCACCTTGCCCCCTTCAAGCAATGGCAGGGCGATGCTGGTCATCAGTACCTGCCTGCCGTTGACCTCATCGAGGTACGGCTCAAGCATGCAGGCCTTGGCTGTCTGCTGCGGGCAGGTCAGCCAGCGGTTTTTTGCCACGCCATTGGTGCCGATGCTGGTGTCGCCCAGCATCGACTCGGGCATGGCTTCCCGCTCCAGCATGCCGGGCTGCGGTTGCGACCAGTACAGCGAGAAGCGCCCTGCCTCATTGCTGCCAGATGCAGCATCGCCGCGGTGTTGGGTGTCCTGTTGGTCCAGGGCCTCTGGCTGGAATACCAGGTACAGGCCTATCACCTGCGGGTTGCCGGCCAGCGCAGTGCGCGCCTGCTGGGTGAGTGCGTCACGCAAGTCGCTGCCCCCGCGGGTCTTCAGGGCGCTCACCAGGCGGGCAACGCCATTGGCGTACTGGTAGGTGTCCATGAAGTAGCGCTGAATGCGCAGTGCCTGGGTGTCGGCATGGGCCTGCAGGTTTTCCCGTGCGCTGTTGTCGAGCAGCTCGGTGCTGGTCTGGTTGACCAACGCCGCGCTGCGCCGCGCCTGGGTCAGGGATGTGGCCACCAGCACGGCAACGATGGCCAGCAGGCACAGCCCGGCAAGCAGGGTGATCTTCCACTGGATGGACAGGCGGCGCAGCAGCATGGGAAACCTCGTGAGTCATGGGGCAACGCCCGCGATCAGGCGCGGGCGTTAGGGTGCGGCAAGGGTCATTCGGCCACGTAGTTGGGGGGCGCTGCGCGAAACGCTTTGGTCAGCCAGGCCAGATACAGCAGCCCCAGTGTTGCCCACAGCCCGCCGAACAGCAGCGAATGCACGTTCAGGTCGAGCCATAGCGAGACGATGATGCAAAAGCCCGTGGTGGGCAGCACCAGGTACTTGAGCTGGTTGGCCAGCCCGCGACGGTTGCCCTCGCGCAGGTAGCAATGGTTGATCACCGACAGGTTGACGAAGCTGAACGCAACCAGCGCCCCGAAGTTGATGATGGACGTGGCGGTGACCAGGTCGAAGAAGATCGCCGACAGCGAAATCAGCCCCACCACCGCGATGTTCAGCACTGGTGTTTTGTAGCGCGAGTGCAGGCGTGCAAATACGCTGGGCGGGAGTACCTTGTCGCGGCCCATCACGTAAAGCAGGCGTGACACGCTGGTTTGCGAGGCCAGGCCCGAAGCGATGGTGTTGATGACCGTGCACGCGATAAAGACCGACTGGAACAGCTTGCCCCCCACATACAGGGCAATTTCCGGCAGGGCAGCTTCCTGGTCGTGGAAGCGCGCCATGGTCGGGAAGTAGGCCTGAATGAAGTACGACACGGTAATGAACACCAGGCCGCCGATCAGCGCAGTGAGGAAGATTGCCCGGGGGATGGTCTTGGCGGGGTCGCGGGTTTCTTCCGACAGGCAGGTGACGGCGTCGAAACCCAGAAACGAGAAGCACAGGATGGTCGCGCCAGCGGCCAGGGCGCTCAGTTGGGTTTGCTGGTCGGCGAACGGCAGCAGGCTCCAGGCCGTGCCCAGGCCTTCACCCTGGCCAAGGCCGCGCACGCACAGGTAGATGAACACCGCGATGATCGCCACCTGCACACCCACGAACAGCAGGTTGAAGTGTGCCACCAGGTTGACGCTGCGCATGTTGATCAGGCTGATGAGGGTGACAAAGCCGGCCACCCACAACCATTGCGGTACCTCGGGGAACATGGCCGACAGGTAGAGCTTGGCCAGCAGGGCATTGACCATCGGCAGCAGCAGGTAATCCAGCAATGACGACCAGCCCACCAGAAAGCCTACGTGGGGGTTGATGGCGCGCTGGGTGTAGGTATAGGCCGACCCGGACTGCGGAAAGCGCTTTACCAGGGTGCCGTAGCTCACGGCGGTGAACAGGATGCCGGCCAGGGCCAGGATGTACGCGCTGGGCACATGGCCGGCGGTGATGCCTGACACAATGCCAAAGGTGTCGAACACCGTCATGGGGGTGAGGTAGGCCAGGCCGATGATGATCACATGCCAGAGGCGCAGGGTCTTGCGGAGCTGGCCGTGGCCAGGGGCGCTGTGTTCAGGCTGCATGCTGGCGAGGCTCCTGCAGCAGGGCCTGTACGGCGGGCACGGTCGATTGCGCATGCGGCAAGGGCGAGCGGATGGGCTCCATGTTGTTCACCTTTTATGTTGGAGCGGCGAGGGGCGCGGTTGCGGCGCGCTGAGTGGTGAAAATAAAAAACGAAGGGTGACTGGGTGTCAAGTTAAACGTGACAGGATGTGTCGTAATTGGAATATATATCGGGATAGATTACAAAGAACCCTCAATTTAATGGGGTTTTTAGCAGCTCGTACCCAATATGGGTGTCCGTAAAAATTAACGGAAAACTAAGGGTACTGGTGCGGTTGGCTTCTCCGGCGTTTTCGTTGGTTCGGGCCAACAACGATGCCGCGCAATGCTACTCTTCGCATTCGACGCGGCCTTGATGCCGCCTGCACAACCCTTATGGATATCAATCGGTTCTATTCATGAAGAAATCAGTAGGCATTCTCTCCGGCCTGGCAGTCGCCATTGCCGTCGTAGCCATCGGTGGCGCCTGGTACACCGGCAAGCAGTTGCCGGCCGAGCTTGATGTCGCCCTGGCCCGCAGCAATGCGCAGCTGCAGAAGGCCCTGGTGACCACCGGTGGCACCATGACCATCGAGCGCGTTTCGCTCGAACAGCACTGGTTCAGCAGCACCGCCCAGTACCGTCTCAAGGCACGGGATATCAATGTGGGTGAGGGCGAGGTGGCGAACTTCGACCTGGGTGTCACAGACCAGATCGAGCACGGCCCGTTCCCGTGGTCCAGGGTCAAGGCATTGAAGCTGATGCCGGTGATGGCGTTGAGCAACAGTACCCTGGACAAGGACGACGCTACGGCTGCCTGGTACGCCGCCGCCGGCGAACAGGTGCCAGTAAGCGCCCAGACCAGCCTGGGCTACGGCGGTGGTGTTACCAGCCAGGTGCGCCTGGCTCCGGCCAAGGTCGACGAGGCCAATGGCAACAGCCTGGACTTCTCGGGCATGGACCTGGAGGTCAGCGGTGACCAGGAGGGTAAAGACTCTCGGTTCCACGGCCAGGCCGATCGGCTGGTCATGAAGCTGGTGCGTGACGACCAGCCGCCTGCCACCTTCGAGCTGCAGGGCCTGAAACTCGGCGGCAAGCTCGCGGCCACCGCGCATGACAATATCTACACGGGTAATGCCGACCTGTACCTGGCCGAAGCTAAGGTCACGTTGGGGCCACGGCAGCAAGTGCTGGTGATGAAGGGGCTGGAGCAGAACGCCCTGCAAACCCTTGAAAAGGGCGACAATGTCGGCGCTCGTGTCGAGTACAAGGTCGATGACATTACCTGGGATGGGCGTGCGGTCGGCAAGGGGCAGCTGGTCGTTAGCCTGAACTCGATCAACGCGCCCGCGCTGCAGGCTCTGTCCCTCTGGTACAAGGCGCACCTGCCGGAGTTCGAGGCAGCTTCCGCTGCAGGCCAGCCGGCGCCGCAAATCAACATGGATGCAGCCGAGAAAGCCAAGTTTCAGGCTGACTTGACCCAGCTGCTGGCGGCCAAGCCCAAAGTGGCCATCGAAGACCTGACCTTCAAGACGGCCAACGGCGAGAGCCATTTCAACCTGGCAATGGACTTTGCCGCCCCTGCCACATTCGACCAGCCATCGGACCAGCTGGCCAGGCAGATCATCACCCAGGTCAAGGGCAAGCTCTCCCTGTCCAAACCAATGCTGGGCGACCTTGCCACCCTGCAGGCACTGCTGGACGGGCAGACCGACGCGCAAGCCATTGCCATGCAGTCGAGCCAGGCGGGTGAAATGGCCGGCATGATGGCGCTGCAGAGCGGCCTGGCTACCGTGCAGGGCAATGACGTGGTCAGCGCCTTGCACTATGCCGATGGCCAGGTCGATTTCAACGGCAAGAAAATGACCGTCGAAGAGTTCGCCATGCTGGTCACCACCCAGCTGGGCATGCTCACGCCAGACCGCTGAGTATTGGCCTGCCCGCAGTGTTCGCAGCTGGCCATGCTGGCTGCCGACACTGCCCTACCCACCCCGCAAAAACCGCTTTGGAAATCTCGGGTTTGGCTGTAGCCTTCGGCGTCCATAATAATCCGCGCCCGCAGAGGGCCGTGGCGGCCTGCGCGCCGTCCGGCACCCTTAGCCGATCTGCCAGGGCCGGGTGATACACTCGATTTGACGCGCGCAGGCGCCTGCAGGTCCAGCGATCATGACCCAGATTTCCGAACGCCTGTTGGTTCAGGCCCACCTCGACGCCAAGCAGCCTCACCCGCTCACCGCCGAGCAGGAGGCCGATTACCGTGCGGCCATTGCTGCCGAGCTGAAGGCGCAGAACGCCGTGCTGGTGGCCCATTACTACTGTGACCCGGTTATCCAGGCGCTGGCCGAAGAAACCGGCGGCTGCGTGTCCGATTCGCTCGAAATGGCCCGTTTTGGCAAGAACCACCCGGCCCAGACCGTGATCGTGGCCGGTGTGCGCTTCATGGGCGAAACGGCCAAGATCCTCACCCCGGAAAAGCGCGTGCTGATGCCCACCCTCGAGGCGACCTGCTCGCTCGACCTGGGCTGCCCGGTGGAGGAATTCTCGGCCTTCTGCGACAAGCACCCCGAACGCACCGTGGTGGTGTACGCCAACACGTCGGCCGCCGTGAAGGCCCGCGCCGACTGGGTGGTGACGTCCAGCTGCGCCCTGGAAATCGTCGAAAGCCTGATGGACAACGGCGAAACCATCATCTGGGGCCCGGATCAGCACCTGGGCCGCTACATCCAGAAACAGACCGGCGCCGACATGTTGCTCTGGGATGGCGCCTGCATCGTGCACGAAGAGTTCAAGTCGCGTCAGCTGGCAGACATGAAAGCGCTGTACCCGGACGCGGCGATTCTGGTACACCCCGAGTCACCGGAGTCGGTGATCGAACTGGCCGATGCAGTGGGCTCCACCAGCCAGCTGATCAAGGCGGCTCAAACCCTGCCCAACAAGACCTTCATCGTGGCCACCGACCGTGGCATCTTCTACAAGATGCAGCAGTTGTGCCCGGACAAAGTCTTCGTGGAGGCGCCCACCGCCGGCAACGGCGCGGCGTGCCGCAGCTGTGCCCACTGCCCGTGGATGGCCATGAACACCTTGGAGCGCGTGCTTGATTGCCTGCGCAACAAGACCGGGGAAATCTTCGTTGACCCGGCCCTGGTGCCCAAGGCGATCAAACCTCTGAACCGCATGCTGGACTTCACCCAGGCAGCGCGCCTGAAACTCTCCGGCAATGCCTGACGCCAGAGCGCGTCGTCTTCTTCGCGGGTAAACCCGCTCCCACAGCCGGTATGGGTCCCCAAAGGGTGTGCAGTGCCATCAGGCGGTGCAATACCTGTAGGGGCCATGCAGGTGCAAGCCCTGTGGGAGCGGGTTCACCCGCGACGGGGCCCTTAGCGGCCCATCATCTCCCTTACCATGCGCTGCTGCTCCATGATCTCCCGCTGACGCTGGTCGATCTGCGATGCCAGCGGGAAATTCCCGCCCGCGCGGCGCTTGGCGTAATCAAGCTGCTGGATCGCCTGGTCGAAATCCCCCACCAGCGTGAAGTACTCGGCGCGCGCGCGGTGCAAGCCGATGGTGTTGCCCGACAAGCCGCGCACCTCGGCCATGTCGTACCAGATGTCCGGGTCGTCCGGGCGGCTTTTGATCAGGTCGTCGAGCACCTTCTCGGCTTCGACAGGTTTGTTCTGCTTCACCAGCAAATCGGCCCGTACCTGCTTGAGTGGGTAGTTGCCCGGGTACAAGCCCTGCATGCGCTCGGCCCGCTGTTGCGCATCGCTCAGGCGGTTGTTGGTGATGTCCAGGTCAATCTGCGCCAGGTTGTAGGTGATGTCGTTGGGGGCCTTGGCCAGCAAGGGCTTCAGCAGCTCCCGCGCTTCGTTCAGCTGGCCACCCTTGATCTGCGCCAGGGCAAGGCCATAGCGGGCGGCATCCAGTTTCGGGTCATCATCGAGCTGGGCGCGGAAACGCTTGGCTGCCAGGCCCGGCGTGCCCTCGTAGGTCAGCGCTACCCTGGCGCGGATCAACTGGTAACGTAGGCTGTCTTCCACGCCGCCTTTGGGCGCCTGTTCGGCACGGTTGCGGGTGTCGGCGATACGCGATTCGGTCACCGGGTGAGTGAGCAAGAACTCCGGCGGCTTGGCATCGTAGCGATACTGCCGCGCCAGTCGTTCGAACATGGTCGGCATGTTGCGCGGGTCGTAGCCGGCCTTTTCCAGGTTCTGGATACCGATGCGGTCGGCTTCCTGCTCGTTCTGCCGCGAAAACCGACGCTGCTCCTGAATGGCTGCCGCCTGGGTGCCGGCGATCATACCGATACCCGCATCCCCGGCACCGCCGGCCGCCAGCACGATACCGGCCAGCAGCGCGGCCATCATTGGCAGCTGCATGCGTTGCTGCGCTTCCACGCCCCGGGCAAAGTGGCGTTGCGACAAGTGCGCCAGCTCGTGCGCCAGCACCGAGGCATACTCGCCCTCGGTTTGCGCATTGAGGAACAGCCCACCGTTGACACCGACAATGCCACCTGGGGCTGCGAAGGCGTTCAGCTCGCGGCTGTCGATGAGGATGAACTCCAGGCGCCGGTCCTGCAGTTGGCTGGTTTCAGCCAGGCGGTACACGCTGGTCTCCACGTAGTCCTTGAGCTGCGGGTCGTTCAACTGGTTGACCTGCCCGCGTAGCAGGCTGAGCCAGGCGCGGCCCAGCTGGTGCTCCTGCTGCGGCGAGACGATCGCCGAACTGGCATCACCCAGCGAGGGCAGGTCGTCCGCGTGGCCAGGAAGGGCCAGCAGGCACGCCAGCGTCAGCAGGGTAGGGCGCAGTAAATTCATGCACGAGGCTCGCGTTGGTCAAAGATAGCTACTGTAGCGGGCTCACACGTTGGCGACCAGTGGCGCTATCCTTACCGGCCGATCAGCCAGCAGCCCGGCGTTGCCCTAGGAGAACCCTGCATGAGTACCCCCCTGACCTGTGATGCCGAGCTGGACGCCAGCGGGTTGAACTGCCCGTTGCCGCTGCTGAAGGCCAAGATGGAACTCAACCGCCTGCCTGGCGGCGCGGTACTCAAGGTGATCGCCACCGATGCAGGCTCCCAGCGCGACTTCCGCACTTTCGCCCGGTTGGCCGGTCATACCCTGCTGCACGAAACGGCCGAGGCCGGTACTTATACCTACTGGCTGCGCAAGGCCTGAGTCTTCCCAAGGATCGTCAATGTTCAAAGTGCTTCGCGACTGGGTACAGCGCTACTTCTCGGATGAAGAGGCGGTGGTGCTGGCGGTGTTGCTGTTTCTGGCCTTCACGGCGGTGCTCACACTGGGTGGCATGCTGGCGCCGGTGCTGGCGGGTATGGTGCTGGCGTTTCTGATGCAAGGCCTGGTCAATGCCCTGGAGCGCCTGCGTGTGCCCACCCGGCTGGCGGTGATGCTGGTGTTCGCCCTGTTCATGGGGGCGTTGGCGGTGGTCATGCTGGTGCTGGTACCCCTGCTGTGGCACCAGCTGATTACCCTGTTCAACGAGCTGCCCGGCATGCTGGGCAAATGGCAGTCGTTGTTGCTGCTTTTACCAGAGCGCTACCCGCACTTGGTATCGGACGAGCAGGTGCTGCACGCCATCGAGTCGGTGCGTGGCGAAATCGGCAAGTTTGGCCAATGGGCGCTCACCTTCTCCCTGTCCAGCCTGCCGCTGCTGGTCAACGCCATGATTTACCTGGTGCTGGTGCCCATTCTGGTGTTCTTCTTCCTCAAGGACCGCGAACTGATCGGCCGCTGGGTCAGTGGCTACCTGCCGCGCCAGCGCACCCTGTTGAACCGGGTGGGCAGCGAGATGAACCGGCAGATTGCCAACTACATCCGGGGCAAGGGCATCGAGATTCTGATCTGCGGCATTGCCACCTACATCGCCTTCATCAGCCTGGGCCTGAACTATGCGGCGCTGCTGGCGCTGTTGGTGGGGCTGTCGGTGGTGGTGCCCTACGTGGGGGCGGTGGTGGTGACCGTGCCGGTGACGCTGATCGCGCTGTTCCAGTGGGGCTGGGGCGACCAGTTCATTTACCTGATGACCGTGTACGCCATCATTCAGGCGCTGGACGGCAACGTGCTTGTGCCGCTGCTGTTCTCCGAGGCGGTAAGCCTGCACCCGGTGGCGATCATTTGCGCGGTGTTGCTGTTTGGCGGGTTGTGGGGGTTCTGGGGGATTTTCTTCGCCATCCCGCTGGCGACCCTGATCAAGGCCGTGCTGGACGCCTGGCCCCGGCAGGAGCCCAGTGTTTCGCCGTTGCTTTGAGCAAGATCAGGGCTGCCAGGCAGCCCTGATCACTTTCAACCCTCGTTCAGCGCCTGGGCTGCCGCCAAAACGGCATCCACGTGCCCCGGCACCTTCACCCCGCGCCATTCCTGGCGCAGCACACCGTTTTTGTCGATCAGGAAGGTACTGCGGTCCACGCCCAGGTATTCCTTGCCATACAGCTTCTTCAGCTTGATCACGTCGAACAGCTGGCACAGGGCCTCGTCCTTGTCGCTGATCAGCTCGAACGGAAAGCCCTGCTTGGCCTTGAAGTTCTCGTGCGACTTGATGCCATCGCGCGACACGCCGAACACCACGGTGTTGGCGGCGGCGAACGCCGGGTGCTGGTCGCGGAACCCCTGGCCTTCAGTGGTGCAGCCCGGGGTGCTGTCCTTCGGGTAGAAGTACACCACCACCTGCTGGCCCTTGAGCCCGGCCAGGCTCACGGTGTGGCCGCTGGTGGCCTGGGCCTGGAAGTCGGCAACGGGTTGGTCGAGTGCTACGGCCATCGGGGGCTTCCTTACATAGGGTTCTGGGGGCGCCACGGTTCGATCAGTGCATCCAGGTTCAGCGCGTCGGCAAAGTCCAGGAACTGGTCACGCAACCAGCTGATTTGGGTGCCGGCTGGCAGGATCACGGTGAACTGGGCATTGAGCATGCTGCTGCCAGTTTGCGGCGCCAGGTAGGTGTCGCACGTCATGGCTTCGAGTTCGACGCGGTGGTCGAGGAAAAACTGGCACAGCTCGTTGATGATGTCCGGGCGGTACGCGGCGCTCACGTAGGCCACGTACGGCAGCGCCTGCGGGCGCACTTCCTGGTCGGCGCTGCGCACCACGTCCAGGGTCAGGCCGTGCTTCTTGCCAAGGCTGGGCAGCATGGCTTCGAGGCGCGCCAGGGCGTCCCAGCTGCCGCCTACCTGCAAGACCAGGGCGCTGGTCTCGCCGTGGCGGCTCAGGCGCGAGGTGACCACCGCGCAGCGGTTTTCGAAGGCGGCGCGGCTGAGCACGTTGGCCAGCTCCATGGGGTTGGGCCCCAAGGCGCTGATGACGAGGAATTGTTCGCGGACAGTGGGGGTGGACATGCAGCATTCCTAAAGCGATGAGCGGTCGGCGCAGGACGGGCGAAAGCCTCCTGCCGGCAGGGCCCGGGGCTCGCATGCGAGGCCATGAACGCTGGCGGGGAGCAAGGTCGACGGCCCGACGGGCCGCGCTGCACCGATCAAAGCATCAAGGGTAGCGAAATAAGCCGCTGAGGGGAATGCTCCGCCCGCCTGCTTCGCTTGTACAAGGCCGATGCCCCCAGTACCATTACCGCTCTCTTTTTCCGGCAGGAGCAGTTACATGATTGCGGGCAGTATGGTGGCATTGGTCACTCCCATGGATGCACAAGGGCGTCTTGACTGGGAAAGCCTCGACAAGCTTGTAGACTTCCACCTGGAAAACGGCACCCACGCCATCGTCGCCGTCGGTACCACCGGCGAGTCCGCCACGCTCGATGTCGAAGAGCATATTCTGGTCATCAAGCACGTGGTCGAGCGCGTCAAGCGCAGCAACCACCACGTACCGGTCATCGCCGGCACCGGTGCCAACTCCACTGCCGAAGCGGTGCACCTGACCCAGAACGCCAAGAATGCCGGTGCCGATGCCTGCCTGCTGGTGGTGCCGTACTACAACAAGCCGACGCAAGAAGGCCTGTACCAGCACTTCAAGCACGTTGCAGAAGCCGTCGACATCCCGCAGATCCTGTATAACGTACCTGGCCGCACTTCCTGCGACATGCAGGCTGACACCGTCATCCGCCTGTCGAAGGTCAAGAACATCATCGGCATCAAGGAAGCGACCGGCGACATGGCCCGGGCCAAGGCCATCCTGGAAGGCGTCGACAGCGACTTCATCGTGCTGTCCGGTGACGACCCGACTGCCGTCGAGCTGATCCTGATGGGCGGCAAGGGTAATATTTCCGTCACGGCCAACGTCGCCCCGCGCGAAATGGCCGACCTGTGCGAGGCCGCCCTTGCGGGCAATGCCGAGAAGGCCCGCGCAATCAACGACACACTCATGCCCCTGCACAAAGACCTGTTCTGCGAGTCCAACCCGATCCCGGTCAAATGGGCGCTGGTTGAAATGGGCCTGATGAAAAAAGGCATTCGCCTGCCACTGACCTGGCTGAGCGAAGGCTGCCACGACAAAGTCCGTACTGCCCTGCGCCAGTCCGGCGTACTGGTTTAAGAGGAAGTACCCCGCATGAAGCGACTGGCTGGTCTTTCCGCCCTTGCCCTGATCATCTCCAGCACCAGTGGGTGTGGCTGGCTGTGGGGCGAAGATGGCTATTTCCGCGACCGCGGCAGCGATTACCTGCAGGCGCACCCCACTGCGCCCATGCAGCTGCCTTCGGACGTGAGCGGCGTCAAGCGCCTCGACCCCCTGCTGCCGATTCCACGCAACGTTGCCGACGACAGCGTCGCCGGCGAGTTCGTGGTGCCGCGCCCGCAACCCTTGACCGGTGGTGCCGGCCAGGCCACTGACTACAGCCTGCAGCGCAGCGGCACCAGCCGTTGGGTGCTGGCCCAGCATGCGCCAGCCGAAGTGTGGCCGGTGGCCCGCCAGTTCTTCGAGGACAACGGCTTCCGCATTGCTGAAGAGCGCCCGCAAACCGGCGAATTCAACACCACCTGGCAGCGCTTCGACGAGCTGTCGGCGTCCATGGGCCAACGCTTGGCCAGCACTGCCAGCAGCGCCAACAGCGACGTGCGCGTGCGGGTGCGTATCGAGCCAGGCGTGCAGCGCAACACCTCCGAAGTGTACGTGGTCAGCGTCGAGCGCCCGGCCGGCAGCAGCGCCGAGCCCGACTTCCCGTCCACCTCGACCAACACCGGTGCCGACGCGCTGCTGGTCGACGAACTGCTGGCCAGCATGAACCGCAGCGCCGAGAAAGGCGGTTCGGTGTCGCTGCTGGCAGAGCGCGACTTCGATGTGCCAAGCCGCGTCAGCCTCAGCGAAGACGGCAGCGGCAACCCGGTACTGTTCCTGGGTGCCGACCTGGACCGTGCCTGGTCCAGCGTGGGCCGTGCCCTGGAGCAAGGCGGCGAGTGGCGTGTCGAAGACATCAACCGCAGCCTGGGCCTGTACTACATCAACCTGTCCGAAAAGCCTGAAGACAAGCAGAACCAGCCTGGCTTCTTTGGCCGCATGTTCGGCAGCGAGCCCACCAAGGAAGAGCGCGAAGCCCGTGCCGAGCGCTACCAGGTCCGCCTGAGCAAGGTGGGTGAGAGCGTGCAGGTTACTGTCGAGAAAAACATCAACACCGTGGCCCCGGCCGATGTCGCCCGCCGCGTGCTGAGCGCCATTCAGGACCACCTGGGCTAAGTGCGCTTCGCGGTACTCGGAAGCGGCAGCCAAGGGAACGGCACGCTGATCGCCAGTGGTGACACCTTCATCCTGGTCGACTGCGGGTTTTCCCTGCGTGAAACCGAGCGGCGCCTGGCGCTGCTCGGGGTTTCGGCAGCACAGCTCAGTGCGGTGCTGGTTACCCACGAGCATGCCGACCACGTGCATGGGGTGGGCCTGCTGTCACGGCGCTACAATGTACCGGTCTACCTCAGCCAGGGCACCTTGCGCGGTTTGCGCAAGCCGGTGGAGGTGGCCGGTTTTCTCGCGTGTGGGCAACGCCTGCAAATCGGTAGCCTCGAGGTTACCGCCGCGCGGGTCGAGCATGATGCCCATGAGCCGTTGCAGTACGTGGCCAGTGATGGCAAGCGCCGGTTTGGCATGCTGACCGACCTTGGCTCGTACGATGCGCGGTTGCTGGAGCGTTACCATGGCCTGGATGCGTTGCTGATCGAGGCCAACCACTGCCGTGACATGTTGGCGCGCGGCCACTACCCGTACTTTCTGAAGCAGCGGGTAGGGGGCATGCAAGGGCATTTGAACAATCATCAGGCCGCGAGCCTGGTGCAGGAGTTGGGCTGGAGCAACCTGCAGCACCTGGTGCTGGCCCACCTCAGCAGCAAGAACAACCTGCCACACCTGGCCCGCCAGTGCTTTGTCGACACCCTTGGGTGCGACCCTGGCTGGCTCCAGGTGGCAAACCAGGAACACGGGCTCGACTGGCGCGAAATCGCCTAGCCCAACACCTCAAGCAAGCGGAGCCCAATCATGGAAAAACGCGACGAACTCTACCGCGGCAAGGCCAAATCGGTTTACAAGACCGACGACGCCGACCGCTTGATCCTGCTGTTCCGCAACGACACGTCGGCGTTCGACGGCAAGCGCATCGAGCAGCTTGACCGCAAAGGCATGGTGAACAACAAGTTCAACGCCTTCATCATGCAGAAACTGGAAGAAGCCGGCGTGCCGACCCAGTTCGACAAGCTGCTGGGCGACAACGAGTGCCTGGTGAAGAAGCTGGACATGATCCCTGTGGAATGCGTAGTGCGTAACTATGCTGCCGGCAGCCTGGTCAAGCGCCTGGGCGTGGAGGAGGGCATCAAGCTGGAGCCGTCCACCTTCGAGCTGTTCCTGAAAAACGACGAGAAGGGCGACCCCTTCATCAACGAATCCCACGTTGTCGCTTTCGGCTGGGGCACCGCCGAGCAGCTGGTCGAAATGAAAAAGCTGTCGCTCAAGGTCAACGAAGTGCTGAGCAAGCTGTTTGATGACGCCGGCCTGCTGCTGGTCGACTTCAAACTGGAATTCGGCGTATTCCACGGTCAGATCGTGCTGGGCGACGAGTTCAGCCCCGATGGCTGCCGCCTGTGGGACAAGGAAACCCGCAAGAAGATGGACAAGGACCGCTTCCGTCAGGGCCTGGGCGATGTGATCGAAGCGTATGAAGAAGTGGCCAAGCGCCTGGGCGTGCCGCTGTAACGCGCCAGTTCACGCAAGCGCCTGATACCACGTGGTTTTTTTGAAATAAAAGGTTTGCGTTTTCAAAATTCGCTGGTATGATGCGCGGCATTGGAGAGATGCCGGAGTGGTCGAACGGGACGGATTCGAAATCCGTTGTACTGGCAACAGTACCTAGGGTTCAAATCCCTATCTCTCCGCCATACGAGATGAAGCCCCTGTTAGCGAAAGCTTTCAGGGGCTTTTCCGGTTTTGGCTATTTTTTCATCATCCCCAACTCAGCATCATCCAAAAGCGCTTTTGCCATGGCGCTGAGATAGTGCGAGGCCCAGATCAGTTTCTGGTCGCCTTCCATCAGCCCGGTGATGATCAGGTCGCGGACGTAGCCCATCAGTTCGGAGGCTTGTTCGCGGGCGTCCTGGCAGGGGATGCCGGGCTCTATGCGGAACAGGGGGTGGGTGTTGTTTTCGCCTTGGTAGAAACAGGTCTTGCCGACGGTGGTGGGGTCTTTTGGGGCGTCGGTTGGCATTGTGATACTTCCCTGGAATTTGCGGTGGCTCTGCTGGCCCCTTCGCGGGTAAACCCGCTCCCACTGGGGGGCGGGGTGTGCCTGCGATGTGGCCAGGCCTGCTAGTGCAAGCTGTGCGGTTCGGCGGTTATCGGCGAGCGCATCTGCAGTTGCATCAGTGCCGACTCGACCAGGTCCTGCACTGCCTCCATTTCATGGATGACCGCCTGCATCACCACCGAGCTGTGTGCGGTGGGTTGAAGCTGCACGGATTGGCGGGCAACGCACAGAGCGCAGCGTATATATTCCGAGGAATGGGCGAGGGTGTCTTGGAGGGGCTGTGTGGCCGGTGTATAGGGAGGGTCGGGGACGATCTTGCGCATATATAGCTCCAGAGTCAGTCGAGCTACCACGGAATTGCTGTCAAACAAGAAGGTGGCAGCGGTACGCGGGTTGACAGACCGAGGACTCCGGAGACTCGGCGCACACGAGGTGCCCCACGTACTGCCGCCATAACGGTTGCACGTGCACGGAGAGTTGTCGGCCTGTCAAAGCCGGTCATTGAGTATCAACGACCAACCGAGACTAGAACGCGACCCAATCCGTCGCAATAGTTTGAGCAGTTCGGCAGTATGTTTGGGAAATGGCCTACAAGAAAGAGGATAATTCTGAGCGTTGAAGCTGTAGGACGAAAAACAGCTATATATCGCTCCTACTGCTATAACCGCCGATGGACGTGCCGCATAGCCGGCTAATCCACAATCTCCTGCAACACCTGGCCCAGATCAAGCTCCATCGACAAGGCAATAAAACTCACCTTGTCATCCCTGCCCACCGGGTAAACGGTGGCCTCGCTGTCCGCCGGCAACACCACCTGATCGCCGCTTTCAAGCAGCTGTTGCGTGCCATCAGCCCGTTTGATCTGCAACCCACCCGAGGTCGTAAACAGCAGCAGGTCATTGACCGGCGCCAGTTGCGCAGCCGTGCGCAGGTGGCGGTATTCCACGATCCAGCCGTCAACCAGAAACGTCTTGCTCAACTCGTAGTTCAGCGAACACTTCAGTGACAGGCTGCTCATGGCCGCTATCACCTCGTCGTGGGGCAGGCCCTTGGGCATGAGGCGCGCAAACTCGCTTAGATTTGCAAGTGTCACCTGTTTGCGTGCTTGGCTCATGCCGGTTTCCTTGTGAGTGGCGGGGTGCTGCGGGCGGGGTGCTGCGTTGGGCGGGTTCACGTCACGACCACAGCGTGATCGCGATGTGCGCGCCGATCCCGGCCGCCACGCTGAAAATCAGGCTGCGGGTGAAATAGGCAACCAGTGCCACCGGTATGGCGGCCAGCATGTCGGCGTTCACTGCCATCAGCGTGCCGTCCTTGGCTATCAGCAAGGCTGGCACGGTGATGCTGGCGATGATCGCCACGGGCAGGTATTCGATGACGTCGTTGAACACCTTGGGCGTGCGCTGCATCCTGAACAGCAGCGGCGTGGCGCGGGTCAGGTAGGTGATCGCCATCATCAGCGCCACCGCAGCGATCAGGTACTTTTCTTCAGGCATAAGCCAACTCCACAACCCACGGCAGTTGCCACGAATACATTGAGGGGGGAAGGGAAGAACGCGTTGAGCAGGCACGTGGTGGCAATCACTACCAGGGCAACCACCAGCTTGGGGCGGCTGTTGCACAGTGAAACCAGCACGTAGATCATCATGGCGGTCAGGGCGTAGTCCAGCTTGAACTGCGAGAACCGGTGCAGGGCGTCGGACGCCACTGCGCCCAGCAACGCGCCGGCAATCCAGCTGGCATGGCACCAGGTATTGAACTGCAGCAGGTAGCCGGGCGGGGTGTATTTGCGGCTTTGCAGGCGCTGGCTGTGCAGGGCGAACGACTCGTCGGTCAGGCCGAACGCATACAGCAGCTTCTGGGTTTTGCTGATGCCCAGCCCCTCGCTCTGCTTGGCCATGTACATGGCCATCAGCATGTGCCGCGAATTGATCAGCAGCGTTGATACCGCGATCGAAAGCAGCGGTGCGCCCGAGGTGATCAAGGCCAGTGCGGCAAACTGCGCCGCCCCGGCATACACGAACACGCACATGGCCACCGGCAGCCACAAGGGGAGCCCGGCGTTGATGCACATCACGCCGAATACGAAGCTCACCACGAAATAGCCGGTGATCACCGGCAATGCGTCGAAGAAGCTTTCCTTGCGCCATACCGGTTGCAATGCGAGGTCGGTCATAGGTCGACCTCGCAGGTGATTTCACCACGCGTCTGGCTGAAGCCCTGTTTGTTCCAGAAGTGCATCGCCGAGGGGTTGGCCTCGTCGATGAACAGGAACACCCGGCGGATGCCATGCTGGCGGAAGTCGTTGAGAATCGACGTGGTCAGCGATGTGCCGATGCGGCTGTGCCGGTAATCCGGTGACACGGCCAAGTGGTTGATGGTGCCGCGCGTACCCATCGCCCCACCGGCCACTGCGCCGATGATCGCCCCGCTGTGGTTCTCGGCCACGTAGCAGAAGGTGCTGTCCGAGCCCAGCAACCCCTTCAGCAAGTCTTCGTTCTGCCAGTCGCAGAACGACACTTCGTTGAACCGCTTGAGGAAGCTGACCAGCCGCGTGGCATAGAACGGCGTAGCCTTCTTGATGGTCAGGCCGTTGATGTGGTCGGGCGTGGCAACCTTGCGTGCTGCCAGCTCCAGGCTATTTGACAATGTCATGTTCGCTACCCGGGCGGGAGAAGGAGATGGCGATGATTTGCCGGTAGCCCATTTCCGATTCGCTGGGGTTGATGGCCGGGGTTACGTAGTGCTGCAGTTCGCGGTCGAGGAAGTACGTGGTGTCGAGAATTTCCTGGTAGGTGCCCGAGTCGATCACGTTGGACTGTTTGTCGTAGACCTTGCTGGTGGCGCCTTCAACGTTGTGGCGGCCCCAGAAATGCACGCCGCTGAAGGGGTAGCCGTCGCAGTGGATACCTTCGGGGGTGATTTCGATTTGCGCGCCAGGTTTGATCTCGATACGAATCTGGTGCACCTGGCACTGCCAGGTCACATCGTGCAGTTCTTCGGGCAGCACCGCCTTGTAGACGTCGAAGTCCAGTTTGATCAGGGCGCGCAGCACCGGCGAATTGAACACGTCGCTGGACACGTCCTCGAAGTGGCGCCGCATGCCGCCCACATACTGGTTGTGTTGCTCGGACTGCTCGTAGGCGCGGTGTTCCAGCTGTTGCAGCTCGCCGGTGACCGGGTTGAAGTCGAAGTCGCTGTAGCGGCGGTAGCGGGTGCCTTTTTCGGCCTGGCCGTAGTAGCGGTCGACACCCATGGTTTCCCAGCTCTTGGAAAACGACACGAAGTGGCTAAACCCGCCGTTCAGGGCAAAGTCGCTGCCCAGCACGTTCACCGTCTTGTTCTGGCGCAGGGCGTCATCAATGTTCCGTTTGAGTGTAAGCATTGGCATCTCTTCCAGTTGAAAAACTGGGCGCCAATCTAGCAGGCGAAATGATGGCAGAAACTTCACTTTTTTTTGAGGTGCCTCAACCGTCGCTTGCTGGCGGGCGACCGGCCGAGCAGACAGGGCAGGGGTTCTGCGGTATGCTCTCAGGCCTTGTTGCACGCGGGTTCGCGCGAGTGGTGGAGGGGAGTCGAATGGATATCAAGGTGCTTAAGAACATCGCCAATGTCGCCCGTACCGGGTCGATCACCGATGCGGCCGAGCAGGTACACGTCACCGTCCAGGCGCTGGCAGCGCAGTTGAAGAAGCTGGAGGACCATTGCGGCTTCAAGCTGTTCGACCGCACCAACAAAGGCGTGTCGTTGACCCAGGAAGGGGTGGGCATACTGCCCCACATGCTCGAAATCGTCCGGTCTTCCGAGCGTATGCAACTCAAGATCAAGCAGTTGCGTGAGCGCCAGAGCCAGCCGCTGCGCGTCGCCCTGAACAGCACCCTGTCGATGGAAATCAACCAGCAGGTAATGGCTGGCGTGGCCAGCAACCTGTCCGGCTGCAGCCCCATCTTCAGCTGCTCGGAGTCCCCCGACAACCTCACCAAGCTGGCCAAGGGCGAGGCTGACATGGTGGTCATCCTGGGGGACAGCGTGCCCGATGGTTTCTACTCGGTGTCGCTCAAGGGCCTGCGCATCGAAGTGGTGGCCTGTTCCGTCAGCGAGGGCACAGCGCCGTCCGTCGTGATCAAGCCGCTACCCGAATGCCCCTACTCGTCGATCTTTGCACGTTTCGCCGACCGCCAGAGCGGTGGCCTGGACGGGGCCACGGTGTTCCATTCCGGCAGTGAAATTGTCAGCGTGTCGATGATCAAGAGCTTTGGCGGCATGGGCGTGCTGTCGCGTGCAGTGGCCGAAACCAACGGGCTGTACGTATGGCCGGGCTATTCGGAGTTCCTCGACGTGTACCTGGTGATGAAGGAGCCGTGGATCGTCGAAGAAGAATTCCCGCAGTTCTGCCCGGTGCCTTCGCCCGTTTGCGGCTTCGATGCCATCAGCGCGTAACCCACGGGCCTGAGACAACCTGTCGCCTTGCACCCAGGCGGCCAATTTGTTTGTGCTGGCATTTCAGTTACAATCAGAAAAACGATTCAGTGACGTCGGTCAATACGACAAAAGCCAGAATCGTTTTCTGGTTCTCTGGCAGCCCGACAATGATCAATAACAAGCACGCGCTGAAGAACACGCTTTATCTGGGCCAGCCACAGGCCCTACTCCGTTCTCCTGACTGGAATTGATCAATGTTCAAGAAAGCTGGCAAGACCCTGCTGGGTCTGGCTGTCGCTGCAACTGTCATGCAAGCGCACGCCGCAGAAACCAAGAAAGTCGACGTGCTGCTGGTCGGCGGCGGCATCATGAGCTCCACCCTGGCGGTGTGGCTGCACGAGCTGGAGCCAAGCTGGTCGATGGAAATGGTCGAGCGCCTGGACGGTGTCGCCGAAGAAAGCTCCAACGGCTGGAACAACGCCGGCACCGGCCACTCCGCACTGGCCGAGTTGAACTACACCCCAGAAGACAAAGACGGCAACATCAACATCTCCAAGGCCATCGAAATCAACGAGGCTTTCCAGATTTCCCGTCAGTTCTGGTCCTGGCAGGTACGCCAGGGCGTGTTGAAGAACCCGCATTCGTTCATCAACACCACCCCGCACATGAGCTTCGTCTGGGGCGATGACAACATCAAGTTCCTGAAGAAGCGCTACGAAGCGCTGCAGGCAAGCCCGCTGTTCCGCCCAATGCAGTACTCCGAAGACCACGCGCAGATCGCCAAGTGGGTACCGCTGATGATGGAAGGGCGTGACCCGAACCAGAAGCTGGCCGTGACCTGGACCCCGATCGGTACCGACGTGAACTTCGGCGAGATCACCCGCCAGTTCGCCGCGCACCTGCAAACCCAGAAGGGCTTCGACCTGAAGCTGTCCAGCGAAGTGCAGGACATCAGCCGCAACAAGGACGGCTCCTGGCACGTCGAGTACAAGAACCTGAAGGACGGTACCAAGTCCGCCGCCGACGCCAAGTTCCTGTTCATCGGTGCCGGCGGCGGCGCGCTCAAGCTGCTGCAGAAGTCGGGCATTCCTGAAGCCAAGGAATACGCAGGCTTCCCGGTAGGCGGCTCGTTCCTGGTGACCGAGAACCCCACCGTTGCCATGCAGCACATGGCCAAGGCCTACGGCATTGCCTCCACCGGCGCGCCACCCATGTCGGTACCGCACCTGGACACCCGCGTGCTGGACGGCAAGCGCGTGATCCTGTTTGGCCCGTTTGCCACGTTCTCCACCAAATTCCTGAAGAACGGTTCGTACCTGGACCTGCTGAGCAGCACCACGACGCACAACCTGTGGCCAATGACCCGCGTGGGCATCGATCAGTACCCGCTGGTCGAGTACCTCGCTGGCCAGCTGATGCTGTCTGACGATGACCGCTTCGCTGCCCTGCAGACCTACTTCCCGCATGCCAAGAAGGAAGACTGGAAACTGTGGCAAGCCGGCCAGCGCGTGCAGATCATCAAGCGCGATGAAGAAAAAGGCGGCGTGCTGAAGCTGGGTACCGAAGTGGTGGCTTCTCAGGACCGCACCATCGCCGGCCTGCTGGGCGCCTCGCCAGGTGCTTCCACCGCAGCGCCGATCATGCTGAACGTGCTGGAAACCGTGTTCAAGGAAAAGGTCGCTACCCCAGAGTGGCAGGCCAAGATCAAGGAAATCGTGCCGAGCTACGGCACCAAGCTGAACGATTCGGCAGCGGCCACCCAGAAAGAGTGGAACTACACCGCCGAAGTGCTGCAGCTTGAAAAACCGCCGGTGATCGACGAAAGCGTCGGTACCAGCGTCGCGGCGCCAGCCAAGCCGGTTGAAAGCAAGCCAGAGAACGACATGGCGCTGTAAGCAGCCGCGGTGTTGTGATCAGAAGCCACGGGGTTAACCCTGTGGCTTTTTTTTGAGTGCGGCTCAATGCTGGCGCAGGATGCAGGCCAGCAAACCGGGGAAGCGCTCGGCCAGCATCTCGCTGCGCAGCGAGTTCATGTGGGTAGTGCCCACATTGCGGGTATGCACCAGCCCTGCGTCACGCAGCACGCGAAAATGATGGGACATGCTCGACTTCGGCCGCCCGCCGTCCAGCTCGCCACAGCTGGCTTCCGCCACGCCTGCCAGGTGGCGCACGATCCCCAGGCGCACGGGGTCGCTCAAGGCGTACAGCACGCGTTCAAGAATAAGGTCATCAGCGGTGGGATGTTTGTAGGCTCGCATGGTCTGCATGATACCGGGGCTTTTCATTATTGCCATAGTTCGATTATGATCGAACTACCGTATTCAATGAACCTGGAGTTTTCCATGGCCGCGCTGTTCGAACCCTTCACCCTCAAAGACGTCACCCTGCGCAACCGCATTGCCATTCCGCCGATGTGCCAATACATGGCTGAAGACGGCATCATCAATGACTGGCACCACGTGCACCTGGCGGGCATGGCCCGTGGCGGTGCTGGCCTGCTGGTCGTAGAAGCCACTGCCGTATCGCCGGAAGGCCGCATCACCCCCGGCTGCGCGGGTATCTGGAGCGACGCACATGCCCAGGCATTCGTGCCGGTGGTGCAGGCGATCAAGGCCGCAGGCGCGGTGCCCGGCATCCAGATTGCCCACGCCGGTCGCAAGGCCAGCGCCAATCGCCCTTGGGAGGGTGACGACCATATCGCCGAAGGCGACCCCCGGGGTTGGCAAACCATCGCGCCGTCGGCCATCGCCTTCGGTGCCAACTTGCCAAAAGTGCCCCAGGCCATGACCCTGGACGACATCGCCCGGGTCAAGCAGGACTTCGTCGACGCCGCGCGCCGTGCCCGCGAGGCCGGCTTTGAATGGATCGAACTGCACTTCGCCCATGGTTACCTGGGCCAGAGCTTCTTTTCCGAGCACTCCAACCAGCGCACCGACGCCTACGGTGGCAGCTTCGACAACCGCAGCCGCTTCCTGCTGGAAACCCTGGCAGCCGTGCGCGAGGTGTGGCCTGAGCACCTGCCGCTTACCGCGCGTTTCGGGGTGCTGGAATATGACGGCCGCGACGAGCAAACCCTGGCCGAGTCGATCGAACTGGCGCGCCGCTTCAAGGCCGGTGGGCTTGACCTGCTCAGCGTCAGTGTCGGGTTCACCATCCCGGACACCAACATCCCGTGGGGCCCGGCGTTCATGGGGCCGATCGCCGAGCGCGTGCGCCGTGAGGCCCAGTTGCCGGTGACGTCGGCCTGGGGCTTTGGTACGCCGCAACTGGCTGAAGGCGCCCTGCAGGCCAACCAGCTGGACCTGGTTTCGGTCGGCCGCGCGCACCTGGCAGACCCACACTGGGCGTACTTCGCAGCCAAGGAGCTGGGGGTGGACAAGGCCTCGTGGACGCTACCGGCGCCTTATGCGCACTGGCTTGAGCGTTACCGTTAAGTGAGGGGTTGGGGGCTGCTGTGCAGCCCCTGGCAAGCTACAGGGTGCGGTGGCAGGGCGTGCCGGGGGATCAGCCCGCAGGGGCGGCCCTCGGCATCCACCACTTGCATCGCATCCAGGTGCTGATGGCGGTCAAACATCTGCAGCAGGTGGGCTACCGTGGCATTCAACCGCACAGTAGGCTGGCCGGCCGACAGGGCGTCGGCCAGTACAGGCAGGGCGTAACCGCCAGGTATGCCCAAGGCCTGCGGCCGCCCAAGCAGGTAGCCTTGTACCAGGTCTACGCCCATCTCCATCAGCACCTGCAGTTCTTCCATCAGCTCGATCCCTTCGGCAATCACCTGTGCCTTGGACGCCCGCGCAATCTGCAGGATGGAGCCCACGAACTCGCGCTTGAGCGGGTCCAGGTGAATGCCGTCGATAAAGTGGCGATCGATCTTCACGTACTCCGGGCGTAGCTCAGACCACAGCCGCAAGCTGGAGTACCCCGCGCCCAGGTCATCCAGGGCAATGGAAAAACCCATGTCCCGGTAGTGGTGCAGCGCGTTGGACAGCAGCTGGAAGTCGTCCGTAGGGGTGTGTTCGGTCAACTCGATCACCACCCGGCTTGGCGGCAGGCCGGCCTGTTCGAGCAGCTTCAGGGTCAGCCCAGAAGGGTAGTGCGGCTCCAGCAACGACTCCGGTGACACGTTGAGGAACAACTTGCCCTGCAGTTGCTGCTGGCTGAAGCACCGGCAAGCGCTTTCGCGGCAGACGGCTTCCAGTTCTGTCAGCCGGCCGCCCTGGCGGGCAATGGCAAACAGGTTCAGGGGGGCATGCAGCGGGCTGTTGGAGGGGCCGCGGCTCAAGGCTTCGTGGCCGAACACCTGCGCTTCGCTCAAGCAGATGATGGGCTGGAACAGGCTGTGAATACTGCCGTGTGCCAGGATGGCACCCAAGGCACTGAGCTGTTCGGCAACGGTCATGAGGTGTCCTTGAAAATGAAAGGGCCGGGCATTCACATGCCCGGCCCATATTTCACGACAGCGCGATGACTGTTTGATGACAGCTGATTTTATTTAGCCACCATTCAGGCTTGCCCTATTTTTTGGCCATCTTGGTGCTTGCACTCAGGTAGTCGATCAGAATACGACCAGTCTCGGAGAGGTAGGCATCATCTTCTGGCTTGGTGTCTTCGTCCTCGGCGGGCAAGGCATCCTCGTCCACCTTTTTCAGTTCCTTCAGCGGCTCTTCACCCTTGGCTTTGCGGCGGATGTTTTCCAGCGCCAGTTGCTTGGCTTCCACTTCATCGTGGCGTGCGCGGCGCTCCTGCTCGTTCAGGCTGACGGTTTTTTCGTTCATCAGCTGTTGAGTCAAGGCCAGGCGGTCGCGGATGTAGGTGAACTCTGCGTCCTTGTCGCTGCGCGCCTCATGCTGCGCCTTGAGCTGGGCCAGGTAAGGTTTGAACGGGTCGACGGCTGGCTTGATCACCGGGCGAATGGTGTCCCACGGCATGGCCTCGGGCAGTGCACTTTCGCCGATTTCCTTGGTGTCGATGATCGACGGGTAGTCGATGTCCGGCAGCACGCCCTGGTGCTGGGTGCTCTGCCCGGAAACCCGGTAGAACTTCGCCAGGGTCAGTTTCAGCTCGCCATGGTTGAGCGGCTGGATGGTCTGTACGGTGCCTTTGCCGAAGGTCTGGCCGCCGATGATCAGGGCGCGGTGGTAGTCCTGCATGGCGCCGGCGAAAATCTCCGATGCCGAGGCGGACAAACGGTTGACCAGCAACGCCAGCGGGCCTTTGTAGAAGGCACCAGGGTTTTCGTCTTCAAGCACATCCACACGCCCGTCGCTGTTGCGTACCAGCACGGTCGGGCCTTTCTCGATGAACAGGCTGGTCAGTTCGGTGGCCTCCTGCAGCGAGCCGCCACCGTTGTTGCGCAAATCGATCACCACGCCGTCGACCTTTTCCTTCTGCAGCTCGGTCAGCAGCTTTTTCACGTCGCGGGTGGTGCTCTTGTACTCCGGGTCCCCGGCACGGTAGGCCTTGAAGTCCAGGTAGAACGCCGGGATCTCGATGATGCCAAGCTTGTAGTCGCGCCCGTCCTGCTTCAGCTTGAGCACCGATTTTTTCGCGGCCTGCTCTTCGAGCTTCACGGCTTCACGGGTGATCGACACGATCTTGCTGGTCTGGTCGCTGGGCGCATTGCTGGCGGGGATGATTTCCAGCCGCACCACCGACCCTTTGGGGCCACGGATCAGCTTGACCACTTCGTCCAGGCGCCAGCCGACCACGTCGACCATTTCCTTGTTGCCCTGGGCCACACCGATGATCTTGTCTGCCGGCACAACCTGCTTGGTCTTGGCGGCGGGGCCTGCGGGCACCAGGCGCACGATCTTCACTTGGTCGTTGTCACTTTGCAGCACCGCACCGATGCCTTCGAGCGACAGGCTCATGTTGATGTCGAAGTTTTCAGCGTTATCCGGCGACAGGTAGTTGGTGTGCGGGTCGTAGGACTGGGCGAAGGTGTTGATGTACGCCTGGAAGATATCCTCGGCACGGGTCTGGTCCAGGCGCGCCAGCTGGTTCTTGTAGCGCTTGATCAGGGTTTCCTGGATCTGCTTGGGGTCCTTGCCAGCGATCTTCTGGCGCAGCACTTCGTCTTTGACGCGCTTGCGCCACAGGTCGTCGAGCGCGGCCTGGTCTTTCAGCCACGGGGCATCCTTGCGGTCGATCAGCAAGGTTTCGTGGGTGGTGAAGTCGATCTTGTCCACGCCCTTGTTCAGCTCGGCCAGGGCGAAGTCCAGGCGCTGCTTCACGCGGTCCAGGTAACGTTTGTAGATGGTGAAGCCCGGTTCCAGGTTGCCGCTTTTCAGGAAGTCGTCGAACTGGGTCTTCCACTTGTCGAACTCGGCAATGTCTGCGGCCGTGAAGTAACTGCGTGCCGGGTCCAGCAGCTTGATGTAACTGTCATAGATGATGACCGAACGGGCGTCATCCAGCGGCGGCTTGCTGTAGTGATGGCGCTTGAGCAGCTCGACCACGTTGAGGCTGGCGACGATCTCGTCGCGGTCGGGCTGCAGGCTGTCCCATTTGTTGGCGGCCGCCGCATTGCCGCCGAGCGCGAGGCTGCCAAGGCCAATCATGAATGCCAGGGCGGTGCTAGGTAGGTAATGCTTCATGCTGATTCGACGTGGGGGCAATTGATCACGCATAGTAGGCCGTCTTTTCCGTTCGCCGGTTCCATAAAAACCGGGCGCATACTGCAAAAAGCCTGGGCACGGGGTGGCCCAGGCTCGGTCATATGATTCAACTATGGAGGCACTGTGAAGGCATTGCAAGGCGTTGACGGACATGTGGCCTGGGTCGAAGCCGAACGCCCGGCTTGTGACGCGGGGCAAGTACGCATTCGGGTGGCTGCGGCAGGCTTGAACCGCGCCGATCTGCTGCAAATGAAAGGTTTGTACCCGCCACCGCCGGGTGCCAGCCCCTACATGGGCCTGGAGTGCGCTGGCGTGGTCGCCGAAGTGGGCGCTGGCGCCGACTGGCGTGTGGGCGACCGGGTGTGTGCCTTGCTGGCCAGCGGCGCCATGGCCGAGGAAGTGGTGGTGGATGCCCGCCATGTGCTGCCGGTGCCCGAGGGCCTGAGCCTGCACGAGGCGGCGGCGCTGCCGGAGGTATATGCCACCGCCTGGTTGAACATCTTCCAGCTGGGGGCCGTGAAGGCCGGTGAGAAGGTGCTGGTGCACGCCGGTGCCAGTGGTGTGGGCTCGGCGGCCATCCAGCTGTGCAAGGCATTCGGCAACCCGGTGTGGGTCAGCGTTGGCTCGCAGGATCGCTTGAACCACTGCCAGGCACTGGGCGCGGCAGGCGGCGTGGTGCGTAACCAGAACCTGGATGAGCTGGAAGGCTTCGGCCCGTTCGACGTGATTCTCGACCCGGTGGGCGCCAGCTACGGCGAGCTCAATCTCAAGCTGCTGGCCCGGGATGGGCGCTGGGTGATCATCGGCGTCATGGGCGGGCGCAAGTTCGAGGTGGACCTGGCGCAGGTGCTGGGCAAGCGTGCGCAGATTACCGGGTCTACGTTGCGCAACCGGGATGACGGGTTCAAGGCCGAGCTGCTGCGCGACCTGCAACAGCAAGTGTGGCCTCTGTTCAGCGAAAGGCGCTTGTCGCCGCTGCTGGTGGATACCTACGCGGTCGAGTTCGCCCAGGCGGCGTATGCCGAGCTGGAAGGCAACCAGGTGTCGGGTAAGCTGGTGATTGTGATAGACCCGAGCCTGGTTTAAGCAGGCCAGGCCCTTCGCGGGTAAACCCGCTCTCACAGTGATTAGAGCTGCCCCCCAAATGAGTGGTCATTTGGGGGCGGGGCTGCCCGCGATGCGGCCGGTCAGCTCCAGGCCACGACCGGCCAGCCGTTGGCCTGGGCATGCTCGCGCAGCGCTGGGTCCGGGTTTACCGCGTAAGGGTGGTCCACCTTCATCAGCAAGGGCAGGTCATTGCGCGAATCGGAATAGAAACTCGCCCCTTCCAGGTTTTCCTGCTCCTGGTCCAGCCACGCCATCAGGCGGGTGATCTTGCCCTCGCGGTAGGTCAGCACACCGTGGGTGCTGCCGGTGTACACCCCGTTGTGCGCCTCCAGTTCGATCGCGAGGAACTCGTCCACCCCCAGGCGCGCCGCAATCGGCCCCACCAGGTGGTTGCCGCTGGCCGAAATGATCAATATGCGGTCACCGCGCTGGCGGTGCTCGGCAATACAGCGGCAGGCATCACCGAAGATGATCGGTTCGATCACGTCCTCCACCCACGGCTCCACCAGGTGCGAGACTTCTTCCAGGGTGCGCCCGGCGATGGGTTCCAGGCTGAATGCCATGTACTCCTCCATCCGCAGGTGGCCCTTGCCGTAGGCCTCCATCAGTTGCTGGTCGCGGCGCAGAAACGCCTCGCCATCCACCCAGCCCAGGCGGGCCATCTGCTCGCTCCACAGCGACGCGCAGTCGCCATGGATGAGGGTTTCGTCCAGATCGAAAATGGCCAATGCCATGTATGAATCTCCTTAAGCCACTTCCCTTAGCGCCGTCGGGTCGATCGACACGCTCACCCGTTGGCCGTCCGCGTGCAGGTCGGCCGGTGAGCGGTTCAGCACATCGACCACCAGTTCCACCTCGCGCACCTGCACACGATAGCGGATTACGTTGCCCAGCAGGCTATGGCTGCGCACTTCGGCATCCAGCTCGCCCTGCAGGCTCAGCGTGATGGACTCAGGGCGGATCGCCAGGCGGCTGGCTACCGGGCGCTGCAGCAGGCGGCTGGCAGTGTCGGCATCAAGCAGGTTGTAGTTGCCGATAAAGCCTGCGGCAAACAGGTCGACCGGTGCGGTGTAGAGGGTTTCGGCGTCGCCGCTCTGGACGATGCGGCCCTGGTTCATCAGGAAGATGCGGTCGGACATGGTCAGCGCCTCTTCCTGGTCGTGGGTGACGAAGATGGTGGTCAGGCCAAGCTCGCGCTGGATGGCGCGAATCTGTTCGCGCAGGTGCTTGCGGATGCGCGCATCCAGGGCCGAAAGCGGTTCATCCAGCAGCAACAGGCGCGGGCGGGTGACCAGCGAGCGGGCCAGGGCCACGCGCTGGCACTGGCCACCCGAGAGCTGATGCGGGTAGCGCCCGGCAAAACTGCCCAGCTCTACCAGCTCCAGCGCCTCACGCACCCGCGCCAGGCGCTGATCGGGCTTGACCTTCTGCATGCGCAAGCCAAATGCCACGTTCTGCTCCACGGTCATATTGGGGAACAGCGCGTAGCTCTGGAACACCATGCCGATGCCACGTTTTTGCGGGCTCAACGGCACGATATCGGTGCCATCGAGCAGGATCTGCCCGCTGTCCACCGGCGTCAGGCCGGCGATGCAGCGCAGCAAGGTCGACTTGCCGCACCCGGAGGGGCCCAGCAGGGTGATGAACTCACCCTGCTCGATGTGGCAGTCGATGTTGCTGAACACCGGGTTGCCGGCATAGCTTTTTTGCAGGTTCTGTACGCTGACGAAGCTCATGTCAGGTCTTGTCCTTGTTCAGGCGGTTGGCGACCCAGGTGAGTACCAGTACGAAGGCGAAGTACGAGATCACCAGTGCGCTGTTGAAATGGCCGCTGCTGTTGCGCATGTTGTTCAGGTACACCTGCAAGGTTTCGTAGCGGGTACCCACCAGCAGGTTGGCAAACACGAACTCACCAAACAGGAACGAGAACGACAGCAGCAGCGCCACCATCAGGCCCTTGCGCAAGTTGGGCAGTACCACCAGCACGGCTGCCTGCCAGGTACTGGCCCCCAGCAACTGGGCGGCGTCCATCAGGTCGCGCAGGTTGATGGCCTGCAGGTTGTTGGTAATGGCGCGGTACATGAAGGGCAGGGCGATGGTGAAGTAGCAGCCGATCAGGATCCACGGCGTGCCCACCATCGCCATCGGCCCGCTGCCGTACAGGTTCAGCAGCCCCACGGATGACACCACGGGCGGTACCGCGAAGGGCAGCAGGATAAGCACGTTCATCAGCGCATCAAGCCGGGGGAAGTGGTAGTGCACCACGAACAGCAGCGGCAGGATGACCACCACCGAGAGCACCAGCGCGCCCACGCACACCAGCAGCGACTGGCCGAATGCGGCCAGAAAACGCGGTTCGCTCCACAACGCCACGTACCATTTGAAGGTGAGGCCGCTGGGCAGCAACGTGGCTGACCAACTGGTGGCCAGCGAGTAGAGCAGGGTGCCGGCCAGGGGCAGCAGCAGGATGAGGAACAGCAGGTAGACCACCGCACGGTGGTACCACCCGGCGTTGTTGGCTTCAGCGCGCATGGTAGCTCCGTTTCAACAGCCATTGGTGCACCACCGTGACCACGGTCATCAGCCCCACCAGCACCATCGCCAGGGCGCTGGCCAGGTTGGGGTCCAGGCTGATGTCACCGGCCACCAAACCGGCAATGCGGATGGGCAGTACGTTGAAGTTGCCGGTGGTCAGGGCGTAGACGGTAGCGTAGGCGCCCAGGGCATTGGCCAGCAGGATCACGAAGGTGCCCAGCAGTGCCGGGGTAAGCACCGGCAGGCCGATATGCCGCCAGTACTGCCAGTGGCTGGCACCCAGCAGCGCCGCCGACTCGCGCCAGTCTTCACGCAGCGCGTCGAAGGCCGGGTACAGCAGCAGTACACCGAGGGGGATCTGGAAGTAGGTGTACACCAGAATCAACCCGCCCTTGGAATAGATGCTGAAGTCCTCCAGCAGCCCGGCCTGTTTCAGCAGCAAGGTGAGTGCGCCATTGAAGCCCAGCAGGATGATGAAGGCGAACGCCAGCGGCACGCCGGCGAAGTTGCTGGTCATGTTGGCGAAGGCGCTGACGAAATCCCGCAGCCTGGAGTCCACCTGGCGCAGTGAGTAAGCGCCCAAAGTGGCGATGACGATGCCGAACAGGCTCGACCAGAAGCTGATTTCCAGGCTGCGCTGCAGGGCCTGCAAGTAGAACTTGGAGGCAAACACCTTGCTGAAGTTGTCCAGGCCCCAGCCTGCATCCGACTGCAGGCTGCCGATCGCCACCCAGGCCAGCGGGGCAATCTGGAAAATAACGAAGACAATGGCGAAGGGCAGCAGGCAGAGCAGGGCGAGGTAGCGACTACGGGTGCCATTGTTCACTTGAGCAGCTCCCGGCACACAGGTTTGTCGTGAGCGGCGCCAAGCAGCTCGCAGATGGTCCCGCACAGTTCGGTCTGCAGCGGTTTGGCTGCCGGGTCAAGGCTGAAGGCGTCGCCGAACACGAACAGCGGGACCTCGCGCTCTTCGGTCAGTAGCCCATTGTGCGAGCGGTCGTTGTTCATGCCATGGTCGGCGGTAACCAGCACCTGGTAACCCTCTTCGAGCCAGCCAGGCAAGTAGTCAGCCAGCAGAATGTCGACGCTGCGGGCTGCGTTGCGATACTGGCTGCTGTCCAGGCCGTGATGGTGGCCGACATCGTCGATGCTCATCGGGTGTACCAGCAGAAAATTGGGGGCGTGGCGGCGGCGCAGGTATTCACCGTCGGCCAGCAGGTGCGAATCGGGGTAGCGGTCGTCCCAGTAGAACAGGCCATGCTGGATCGGCAGCTTGGGCGCGTGGGTATGGCGGTCGCGCTGGGGGTCGAAAGGTGAGCGGTTGTACAGCTCGCTTATCCAGTGATAGGCCGCAGCCGCGGTGCCCAGGTTGGCTTCGCGGGCGTAGTGGAACACGCTGCGCTGGTTGGACAGCCGGTTGACGTTGTTGTGCACGATGCCACTGTCGATGGGGGGCACCCCGGTAAGGATGCACTCGTACAGCGGCCGGGACAGCGACGGCAGCTCGCACTCCACCCGATAGAGCGCCGCACGGTCGGCCTCGACGTAGGCGTGCAGGTGCCCCATGGCATGGCGGGCGACCTGGAAGTTCAGGCCGTCGAGCAGGACCAGGATGACGTTGCGTTGCATGGTAACTCCAAAGGTGAACCGCGTTGGCCTCTTCGCGGGTGAACCCGCTCCCACAGGATCAACACAAGGCTACGGCCTGTGCTGCCCCAGCAGGATCAACTCAAGGCTACGGCCTGTGCTGCCCCAGCAGGATCAACTCAAGGCTAAGGCCTGTGGTGCCCCAGCAGGATCAACACAAGGCCAAGGCCTGTGGTGCCCCAGCAGGATCAACACAAGGCCAAAGCCAGTGTTGATCCTGTGGGAGCGGGTTTACCCGCGAAAGGGCCCGTTCAGGCGCCAGATAGCCCAGCCCCTCACTCCATCTCGATGATGACCTGCTCCTGCCACAGCTGCGGCAGCTTCTTGGAAGTGGCCTCCCAGGCATCAGCATTCTTGATCGGTTGCGCAGCCCCGTACTGCTCGTTAGGCAGCAGCTTGGCTTGCACCTCAGCCGGCAGCTTCAGGTGCTCGGCGCGGATCGGCCGGGCGTAGCCGCTGGCCAGGTTGATCTGCCCGGCGTCGCTGAAGATGTACTCACGGGTCAGCTTGGCCGCATTCGGGTGCTTGGCGTACTTGTTGATGATGGTGGTGTAGCCCGAGGTGATCGAGCCATCCGCAGGGATCAGCACTTCAAAGCGCTTGGGGTCGATCTGGTCACGGTAGCTCAGGCCGTTGAAGTCCCATACCACGCCCACTTCCACTTCACCCTTCTCAAGTGTCTGGATGGTTGGGTTGGCCAGCGACAGGCGCTTCTGCTGGGCCAGCTTGGTGAACAGTTGCAGGCCAGGTGCTACGTTGCTTTCGTCGCCCTTGTAGGCAATGGCGGCCGCCAGCACGCCGTTGGCAGCCTGGGCGGCCGTACCGACGTCCCCGATGGCGACCTTGTACTTGCCTTTTTCCAGGTCGTGCCAGGTAGTGGGGCGGTCACCTTCCTTCACCAGGTCCTTGTTGATGATGAAGGCGATGGTGCCGGTATAGGCCAGCGCCCAATGGCCGTCCTTGTCACGGGCCCACTCCGGGATCTGGTCCCAGGTGCTGGGCTTGTACGGCTGGCTCACGCCCTTGGCGATGGCGATGGGGCCGAAGGCGGCGCCAACGTCGCCGATATCGGCACTGGCGTTGTCCTTCTCGGCTTCAAACTTGGCAATTTCCTGCGCCGAACTCATGTCGGTGTCGCTGTGCTTGAGCCCGTACTTGCTGGCCAGGTCCTGCCAGGTGCCTTTCCAGTTGGCCCAGGCATCGGGCATGCCCACGCTGTTGACGGTGCCTTCCTTGCGGGCGGCTTCTTCCAGTGCCTTGAGGTCTTCTGCGGCCATGGCCGTGGTGCAGAATGCGATGGCCGAACCGAGCAGTGACGCCATGAACAACTTTTTCATCCGTAGCTCCTTGGGTGGGTGCCTGCAACCGAACGTTGTTATGAGTGAAGCCGTTGTCTGCAGCCTTTGGTCTAGGTCAGCAAACCTTGAGCCAAGGTAGGCCACTTGCGTGACAATTTGATGTAGGGCCCGGCCCTGGTATGTTGCGGCGAACCCCCGGCACTACAGCGTAGACCAGTTCCTGCCGGCGTCCGGGCGGCCCTGGCCCGATTCTGGCAACGTCGGCGCACGGGCCTGTCACAGGATGTTCATCCGCCCTGCATAGGCTTGCAGCACGTGCCAGATGCCCCGTTGTGGGGCTGGCCTAGTCCAGATAGGTAACCTTTGATGCAGCCGATGCCACCCCGGGCGGTAACAGCCATCTGCCACGCCCTGCAAGAGCAGATCGAGCATGGCCTGCTGATGCCTGGCGGCAAGCTGCCGGCAGAACGCCGCCTGAGTGAGGTGTTTGCCACCACCCGCATCACCCTGCGCGAGGCCCTGGTGCAGTTGGAGGCCCGAGGGCTGATCTACCGTGAAGAACGCCGCGGCTGGTTCGTCGCCCCCCAACGCCTGACCTACGACTTGATCGAGCGCAGCCATTTTCACGCCATGGTGCGTGAACAGGGGCGGGTGGCCAGCACCGAGTTGCTGTCTGCGCGGCTGCAACCGGCTTCGGCCACTATCTGTGCGCGCCTGCAGCTGCCGCCGTTGTCCAGTGTGGTACGCATTTGCCGGCTAAGGCGGATCGACGGCAGGGCGGTACTGTATGCCGAGCACTACCTCAACCCGCAGTATTTCCCTGACGTGCTGCAGCAGGACCTGGGGCGTTCGCTAACCGAGATCCACGAGCGGGTCTACGGGCTGCGCTACGGGCAGGTGTGCTTCGAGATTCTGCCAACCGCCTTGCCCACCGAGGCGGCCGGTGCGCTGAAAGTTTCCGTGGGCAGCCCGGGCTTGCACATCACCCGGGTCAACAGCGACCAGCACGGTCACCTGATCGACTGCGACCTCGAGTACTGGCGGCACGATGCAATCCGCATCCGTGCCCAAGCCGGCTAGCCCATGCGCTTGCCAGCGGCAGTACCCTAGCTGGACGCCGCCGTGTCAGCCATGGCACCGCCACCGGCCGTCACCACCTGCACCGACAACCGTGGCGTTGCCAGGTCCAGCCCAGCCTCATCCAGCTGGCGCTTGAGCGCCAGGTTGAAGGCCCGGGACACTTCCCATTGCTTGATAGGCGCAGTCTTGAAGCGCGCCCGCAAGATCGCCGACCCCGACTCGAAACTCTCCACGCCCTGCAATTCCAGCGGGGACCAGATGTTGCGGCGCATCAGCGGGTCGCTGCGCAGTTTTTGCCCCACTTCGCGGATCAGCGTGATGGCCTGATCGATGTTCATGCTGTGCGGGATGGCCACGCGGAAGATGGCGTAGCCGAACTCGCGGGAGTAGTTCTTGATGCTCTTGATTTCACTGAACGGGATGGTGTGCACAATGCCATCGATGTCCCGCAGGCGCACGGTACGGATGGTAAGCCCTTCCACCGTGCCCAGGTGGCCGCCTACATCCACGTAGTCGTCGATGGCCAGGGAGTCTTCGATGATGATGAACAGCCCCGTGATCAGGTCGGCGACCAGCGACTGGGCACCAAAACCGATCGCCAGGCCGATCACACCGGCACCGGCCAGCAGCGGCGTCACGTTCATGCCCATGTTGGCCAGGGCCACGATCACCGCGATGATGAAGATGAACACGAACATCACGTTGCGGATCAGCGGCATCATGGTTTGTGCACGGGCGTTGGCCAGGCCGCGGCGCGAGCGCACCAGTGCATGGTGCACGGCGGTGTCCGCCAGGATCCACACCAGCCAGGCCACGATCAGCGTGGTCGCCAGGCCCAGCAGGCGCAGGCTGATGTCATGGCCGTCACCTTCGGCAAAGCTGAGCATCGACAAGCCCCACACCCGCAAGCCCAGCTCGATGAACACCAGCCAGATGAACAGGTGCAACAGCAGGTAACCAAAGTTGCGCAGGCGCTCGGCATACACGGCCTGGCGCTTGCTGGCACGCTTGGGGTTGGCGGCATGCCGGCGTACCAGGCCGTTGAGCACCATGCACACCACCACCAGCACCGTGCACATCAGGGACTGGCGCAATGCGGTGCTGGTGTCGCCCGCCGACACGAAGGTGGCGAACAGCGAGATGGCCACCAGAATCAGCGCGGGCACGAACCAGAAGCTGCCCAGAATCTCGATGGTGTCGCTGAGGGTGCGCCGGGTAAGGCGGCGCGACAGCGGCTGGTTGCGGATCAGGTGAGCGATAGGCCGGCGGAAACGCAGGATGAACAAGCCGGTGCATACCGCTGCCACCACGTTGGCCAGCGTGGCCACGCCATGGGCCAGGTGCGTGCCCAGCGCTGCCGTGAGCCGTGGGTCGCCCATGGCTTCGCCGAAGGCGGCAAAGCTGCCGATCATCCACAACGGGCGGAAGGCGCGGTGCCGCAGGATGTGCAGGGCACGGTGGCGGTGCGGGCCATCCAGCAGCGAGAAGGCGATCACGCAGATCGCCGAGAAGCAGGTACCCACCACCAAGGCATAGGCCAGCACCATGGCCAGCGACTTGCCCAGTGACGGGGGCAGCACGAAGCTCAGGTACACGGTGAACACCAGTGCCACCAGCCACGGGCCAAGCTTGCGCAGGGCAAAGCGCACCAAGTCCCAGGTACGTGGGTGCTGTGGCAGTTCCTCGCTCAGCCCAAAGCGCAGGCGAACCCGGTGGCCCACCCAGTTGAAGGCGAAGGCAAGCACGCTCCACACCGCAATCACCGCAGCAAAGCCGAACAGAATGGCCGGCCATTGGTGCACCGGTACTACCAGTTCGGCCAACTCCGCCTTGGCCTGCTCGATCTCCAGGCCCCAGCGCTGGAACGGGCTGGCGTCGCCGCTGAACTGCGCCTCGAAATCATGCAGGGCCCCCCCGATCAGGCCGAGCACCCCTTGCTCGACACTGGGCTGGGATTGCCGTGTGGCGTCGCGCAGCTTTTTCAGGTCGGCCAGCAGCTTGGCCCGCTGCTGGTCGTTTTCAAGGTTCTTGATCACCTCGTCCAGCGACTTGCCCAGCGGCTCGGTGGCCTGGGGTTGCGCAGGGGCGCTGCCGCCGAGCAGGCCGGGCAGGCCCGCGGCGTGGGCCGAGGTGAAAGACAGCAGAAGCAACAGCAGCAGGTAACGCAGAAGGGCAGGCACTGGCAAATCTACCTCAGGTCAAACGATTGACCGAGTGTAGAGGTTTATGTCGGCAGTTTCTCCAGGATCTTCCAGCAGGTCAGGCCAAAGATGCCCAGTGTGCCCAGCCACATCATCAGCACGCCAACGTTACGCTCGCGCATGCCGAAGCCGAGGGTGAGCAACAGCAGAAAAACACAGACAGGCAGGAAGAGGGACAGAAACGGTGACATGGGCGACGATCCTTGTGCAGTGAAACCTTGAAGCAAGCATAGCGCGTTACCGCCCAGGCGGGTTGACCCCGGGCATGCCCAAGCCAGAAGCCCGGGCACGCCCAGTGCAGGTCAAGGCAGTTCGCGGCTGCGGTAGAACGCTGTGAGGACTTTCACCAGGTGCGCCAGGTCGTGGCTGCCGCACAGTTCCCTGATCGAGTGCATGGCGAAGGTGGGCAGGCCGATGTCCACCGTGCGCACGCCCAGGTGGCTGGCTGCAATCGGCCCGATGGTGGAGCCGCAGCCCATGTCGCTGCGCACCACGAAGCTTTGCACCGGCACTTCCTCGGCCATGCACAGGTGGCGGAAGAACCCGGCGGTTTCGCTGTTGGTAGCGTAGCGCTGGTTGTTGTTCACCTTGATCACCGGCCCGGCGTTCAGCTTGGGGCCGTGATTGCCGTCGTGCTTGTCGGCGTAGTTGGGGTGTACGCCATGGGCGTTGTCGGCCGACACCATCAGCGAGCGCTGGATGGTGCGCACATAGGCGTCGCCATCGGGCAGCAGGCGTTGTAGGGTCTGCTCCAGCATCGGGCCGTCGGCGCCACAGGCCGAGCTGCTGCCCACTTCTTCGTGGTCGTTGCACACCAGCACGCAGGTTTCATCGCTGTCGGCGGCCAGCAGCGCCTGTAGCCCGGCGTAGCACGACAACAGGTTGTCCAGCCGTGCGCCGGCAATGAAATCACCCTGCAACCCCACCTGGGCAGCGGCCTGGGTATCGTAGAAGCTCAGCTCGTAGTCCAGCACCACATCCGCGTTCAGTTGGTGTTCGCGGGCCAGTTGCTCGGTGAGCACGGCGCGGAAATCGAGGCGCTCATCGCCGGCCACCTGGGCCAGGATCGGTGGCAGCTCGTTCTGCGGGTTGATGGCCCAGCCTTCATTGGCCCCACGGTTCAGGTGAATGGCCAGGTTGGGGATCACCGCAATCGGCAGCGCGAAGTCGATCAGTTGGCTTTCGACCTTGCCGTCACGGCGATAGGTAACGCGCCCGGCCAGCGACAGGTCGCGGTCGAACCACGGCGCCAGCAGGGCACCGCCGTACACCTCCACGCCCAGTTGCAAAAAGCCCTGGCGTTGCAGCTCTGGCTGCGGCTTTACCCGCAGGCAGGGGCTGTCGGTGTGGGCGCCGACCATGCGGATACCGTTGAGCAGCGGCGACTGTTTGCCCAGCTGGATGGCGATGATCGACGAGTCGTTGCGGGTGACGTAGTAGCGCCCACCGGGTACCACCGCCCAGCTGTCGCGCTCATCCAGGCGCTGATAGCCGCCCGCCTCGAGGCGCTGGGCCAGGCTGGCAGTGGCATGGAATGGGGTAGGGGAGGCCTTCAGAAATTCGATAAGGCCTGAGTTCAGTACATCGCGCATGGCTTACTCCGGGTCAAGCGGCTGGCAGCAAGCTGCAAGCTTCAATAAAAACCCGCTCAGGGGCAAGCCCCAGGCGGCCTGCCTGTGTGCTCACCGGCCGTTCAGAACGGTGCGGGGCACTCGAACTTCAACCGCTGCCCGGATACCGGGTGGGTAAAGCTCAGCATCCAGGCGTGCAGGCATAGCCGCGGGTGGGCTGCCAGGGCTTCGGGGTTGGCGTACAGGCGGTCGCCCAGCAGCGGATGGCCGATGGACAACATATGCACCCGCAACTGATGGGAGCGGCCGGTGATGGGCGTCAGTTCAACACGGCAGTGGTCGCCGCAGCGTTCGAGGATGCGCCAGAACGTCAGGGCATGCTTGCCCTGCTCATGGTCGACCACATGGCGGGGCTTGGTAGGCGGGTCGTAGCGCAGCGGCAGGTCGATGCTGCCGCTGTCCAGTGTCGGCTGGCCCCAGCACAGTGCGGTGTAGGCTTTTTCGGTTTCCCGGTCATGGAACTGACGCGACAGCTCGCGGTGGCTGTCGGCATCGCGGGCCAGCAGGATGATGCCGGAGGTTTCCCAGTCCAGGCGGTGCACGATCAGCGCATCGGGGTAGCCGTTTTCCTGCAGGCGGGTGATCAGGCAATCCTTGTTGTCATCCGCCCGGCCGGGCACGGACAGCAGCAGGGTGGGTTTGTTGATCACCAGGATGGCGGCGTCTTCGTGCAGGATCTGGATAGTGGACAGCGGCATTGCGTGGTCTCGGTTGAATCGGTGAAAAGCAGTGGGGCCGCTGTGCGGCCCATCGCCGGCAAACCGAGCCCCACAGGCATGTGCATGGCCTGTAAGAGCCGGTGTGCCGGCGACGGGCTGCAAAGCAGCCCCAATAACCCACTCCTGCTCGCGGTATCAGCGATCAGGCAGGGTGATGTTCAGCTCCAGAATCGAGCAACTTCCCTGGTTTTCCAATTCGATATGCACGTCATCGTTGCCGATGTTCACGTACTTGCGAATGACTTCCAGCAGTTCTCTTTGCAACTCCGGCAGGTAGTCCGGTTCGCTGCGTTGGCCGCGCTCGTGCGCCACGATGATCTGTAGACGCTCTTTCGCCACCGACGCGCTGGTCTGTTTTTGTCTGCCACGAAAGAAGTCAAAAAGGTTCATGGTTTATTTGCTCCCGAAAATGCGCTCGAAGAATCCCTTCTTCTGTACATCGATGAAGCGCATCGGCTTCTCTTTGCCCAGCAGGCGGTCTACCGCGTCGCTGTAGGCCTGGCCGGCATCGCTCTGGTCGTCGAGAATGACCGGGATACCTTGGTTGGATGCCTTGAGCACCGCCTGCGATTCCGGGATCACGCCCTTGAGCTTGATCGACAGGATTTCTTCGACGTCGGCCACGCTCAGCATTTCGCCCTTTACCACGCGCTCTGGGTGGTAACGGGTGATCAGCAGGTGTTCCTTGATCGGCTCTTCGCCCTTTTCGGAGCGGCGCGACTTGCTCGACAGAATGCCCAGCATGCGGTCGGAGTCACGTACCGAGGACACTTCAGGGTTGGTGACCACAATGGCTTCATCGGCGAAGTACATGGCCAGGTGGGCACCTTTCTCGATGCCGGCCGGCGAATCGCAGATCACGTACTCGAACTGTTCTTTCAGTTCCATCAGTACCTTTTCAACGCCTTCCTGGGTGAGGGCGTCCTTGTCACGCGTCTGGCTGGCGGCCAGCACGTACAGGTTCTCCAGGCGCTTGTCCTTGATCAGGGCTTGCTGAAGGTTGGCTTCGCCGTTGACGACGTTGACGAAGTCGTACACCACGCGGCGTTCACAGCCCATGATCAGGTCGAGGTTACGCAGCCCCACGTCGAAGTCGACGATGACGGTCTTGTGGCCACGCAGTGCGAGGCCGGTACCAATGGCGGCGCTGGTGGTGGTCTTGCCCACACCCCCTTTGCCGGAAGTAACCACGAGAATTTTGGCCAAGGTGTTTCACCCCTAAAATGATCGGGACGCAAGTCCCTGCAAATAACTGAAATAACGGCAACGGTAAAAAAGTTGCGCTAAAAATGCTGGCAAGTATCCGTTAAAGACGGGTGATGTTCAACACGTCGCCAGACAGGCTGATTTGCACGCCGGTGCCCCACAGCGGGTCGCGACGCAAGTCTTCGCAGACTTTATACTGGCCGGCAATGGAAACCATCTCGGCGGTCATTTGCTGGCAGAAGATACGCGCCTTGGTATTGCCTTTGATACCGGCCAGGGCCCGGCCGCGCATGGCGCCGTACACATGGATGTTGCCATCGGCCAGAAGTTCCGCACCCGGGCTGACCGAGGTGGTCACCACCAGGTCGCCGCCCTGGGCGTAGATCTGCTGGCCGCCGCGCACTGGCGAGGTGATGATGCGGGTGGGCCGCACCTCAGGCTCCACCACCGGTGGCGGGGTGGGCGCAGGCTCAGGCTTGCGCACTTCCGGCTCAGGCTCCAGTGGCCGTTCGCGGGCACCAGACGGCGGCAGCACAGGCAGGTCGATGGCAATGGCGGCCGCAATGTCCTCGATGCGATTGGCGCGGATGGCCAAGGTACGCAGGCCGTGATGACGGCAGATCCGCATCAAGCCGGGCAGGTCGATTGCGCCTTCGCCAGCCGGCAGCTTGTCCAGCGCCAGCACCAGCGGCGTGTTGCTGAAGAAGTTGGGCGCCTGGGCGACCTTGGCTGCCAGTTGGCGGTCAAGGGCTTCAAGGTCATTGCGCGCCAGTTCCAGTACGGTGATGGCGAGCATGCTGCCCTTGAGCTGGAACACGGAGGCGGTGTCGGGTGTGTGGTTTTGGCTCATGGTCTGCATAGACGGCTTGTTGCGGAAAAAGTGCCCTGACTTATAACGATAAGACCGGTTGCCCGCAACTTGTGCTGATCCGTTGTAGAATGCGCGGCCTTTGTCTTACCGGAAGCTTCAATGGAACGCCCGCGTTTTCGCCCCTATTTCCTTCACCCCAAGTTCTGGGGCCTGTGGCTGGGCCTGGGCCTGTTGTGGCTGGTGGTTCAGTTGCCGTACAAGGTGCTGCTCAAGCTGGGTGCCGCGCTGGGTGCGGTCATGTATCGCTTTGCCGGCGAACGCCGCCGCATTGCCGCGCGCAACCTGGAGCTGTGTTTCCCCGAGCTGTCGGCTGACGAACGGCAGCGCCTGCTCAAGGCCAATTTCGCCTCCACCGGCATTGCCTTCTTCGAAATGGCCATGAGCTGGTGGTGGCCCAAGGCCCGGCTGGCGCGCCTGGCCCACGTCGAGGGCCTTGAACACTTGCAGGCGGCGCAACAGGCCGGCCAGGGCGCCATCTTGATGGCGGTGCATTTCACCACCCTGGAAATCGGCGCGGCGTTGCTCGGCCAGCAGCACACCATCGATGGCATGTACCGCGAGCACGGCAATGCGTTGTTCGACTTCATCCAGCGCAGCGGCCGTGAGCGCCATAACCTCGATTCGCTGGCCGTGGAGCGCGAGGACGTGCGCGGCATGCTCAAGCTGCTGCGGGCAGGCCGCGCCATCTGGTACGCACCTGACCAGGACTATGGCGCCAAGCAAAGTGTTTTCGTGCCGCTGTTCGGCATCCCGGCCGCCACGGTGACCGCCACCACCAAGTTCGCCCGCCTGGGCAGGGCGCAGGTGATTCCGTTCACGCAAAAACGCCTGGAGGACGGCAGTGGTTACCGCCTGGTGATCCACCCGCCGCTGGCGGGCTTCCCGGGTGAAAGCGAAGAGGCCGACTGCCTGCGCATCAACCAGTGGGTGGAGGGGGTGTTGCGCGAGTGCCCGGAGCAGTACCTGTGGGCCCACCGCCGGTTCAAGTCACGCCCGGAAGGGGCGCCCCGGCTGTACGACAAGAAAAGCCGTTGACCGGTGTTGCGCCACTGCCCAGCGGGTGGCAGTGGCGCAGCGGTTTCAGTCGGCGATCTGCAGCTTGCGCGACTGGGTATACACGTAGCGCACTTTCTCGTATTCGAACGGCGAGTTCAGCTGGCCATAGCGGAAGTTGGTGGTGTAGCGCTTGTCCACCACGCGCAAGGCGAAGATTTCCGGGTGCTTCTTGCTGGTATCGGCCACGTCCAGGTAGTTGACGGCCTGTTCGCCGGCATAGTCCACGACCAGCCCGGTGGTATCGCGCAGGTTGGACGGGCCCAGCAGTGGCAGCACCAGGTACGGGCCTTCCGGCACGCCGTAGAAGCCCAGCGTCTGGCCAAAGTCTTCGCTCTGGCGCGGCAGCCCCATGCGGGTGGCCGGGTCCCACAGCCCGCCCACGCCAATGATGGTGTTGAACATCAGGCGGGCGGTGATTTCTGCCGAGCGCTTGGCCTTCAACTGCAGCACGCTGTTGAACAGGTTGGGCACATCGCCCAGGTTGTTGAAGAAGTTGGTCACGCCACTGCGCACGAAGCGCGGGGTGATGTACTGGTAACCGTTGACCAGCGGCAGCAGCACCCATTGGTCCAGCCGGTAGTTGAAGTGGTATACCCGCCGGTTCACCGACTCCAGCGGGTCGTACACGTTCAATGCCTCCAGGGTGGAGCGCTCGAACTCGCGCTGGTCCAGCCCCGGGTTGAATTTCAGCTCGCGCAGCGGGTCGAGAAAGCCGTCTGCCTCTGGGGCCAGGGGCGCGGTGCCGATCACCTGCGGGTCGCCCTCGACCACGCTGGCCCGTGGGGCGGTTTCTGCGGCCAGGGTATGGCCTGCGGCCAGCAGCGCCGCGGCAAAGAGGAGTTTGTTAACCACGGAAGAACTCCAGCATGGCGTCACTGTTGACGCGATAGTTGAGGTTGCCGCAATGGCCGCCATGGGGGTAGAGGGTCAGGCGGTCGCCGAACACCTTGCGCAGGAAGCCGATGTCGCCTGGGCCCAGGATGACGTCATCGGCGTTGTGCATCACGGCGATCTTCTTGCTGTTTTGCAGGTAGTCCTTGAGCGCGTACAGGCTTACCTGGTTGGTCAGTTCCAGAATGGTGCCGCCACCGGTGCGCGCCCGCCACATGGGGATGACCTGCTCGGTCATGTAGCAGTCGAAGTCACACTGCAGGGCCCGCTTGAAATAGGGCGTGAGGCTGGTGCCTTCGGTGATCGGTTGCTTGGGCGGGATGATCAGGCCGCGGCGGTTGATCAGGTCGGAGGTAAAGGCGATGTCGGCCGCCGAGAAGCGGAACGAAGTACCGATCAACATGGCCATCTGTTCGTTGGACAGGTGCTGACGGGACTGCTGGAAGTCGTACAGCAAGGCCTCGTTGAGGTCGATGTAGCCTTTTTCCTGGAAGTAGCGGGTAAGTTTTTCCAGCATCAGCTCGTAGAAGGTGGTGCTGCGGTCAATGCCTTTCACCTGGGTCTGCACCAGTTTGTCCAGGTTGTTGATGGACGTGTACAGGTTCACCGGCGGGTTCAGCAGCAGCACGCGCTTGAAGTTGAAGCTGCGGCGGGTTTCGTCCAGGTGGCTGACGAACGCGGCATCCAGCGCACCGAGGCTGTACCCCGTGAGGTAGAAGTCGGTGACCGGCAGCCGTGCATGTTGGGCCCGGACTGCCTGCATCACGCGGTACATGTCCTGGGCATCATCCTGGCTGATGCCGGGGGTGGCGAAGCGCGAGGCAGCGCTGATGAAGTCGAAGCTGGTGGGCGACGACAGCTGCACCACGTGGAAACCGGCCTGGTAGAACAGCTTCTTGAGGTATTCGTTGATGCTGCTGCTGTAGGATGCCCCGGTACCGGCGATGATGAAAATCAACGGCGCGGCGTGGTCCTGGCGAGCCAGGCGGTATTTGAGCTTTTTCACCGCCCAGAAGTTGTCGGGCAGGGTGAATTCGCGCTCTGGGCGCAGGGTGAGGCTGTAGTCGGACTGGTCGATTTCATCGTCGCTGGGCAGCATCGGGCGCTGGTCTGGCGGCGTGGTGGCGATGGTCGCCTCGAACGGGTTGGTCAAGGGGTAGCCATAGCTCGCGGCGTCGATATCCCGCGCAGAAGCGGCCACAGCCATGAGCAAGCTGCCGAGAACGGCAGCGAGGCGCATAAATCGAAGCATGTAATCCCCCAAAAGAACGCAAGGTGGCGCGTGTGCAGGCTAGGACCACGGCGCCCCAGGCAAAGTTGCCGGGCGTGATGGCCTTTGGTGTACCTGTTATCTGCAACATAGCTGCAGGCCTAGCATTTTGCCTTGAAATGGGCCCTGCGCCATCATGCGCGTTTTCTATGACCACTGCTGGAGAGATGGATGACGCGTACATGGCCGGCTGTATTGACGGTGTTGTTTGTCGGGCTGTGGCTTGCGGCCAGCTATGGCGTGCGCTACGGGCTGATGGAGGACGGGCAGTGGGTGGGCCTGTGCACGCAGCCTGCGGCGTACTGGCAGTGTGAGGTGCGTGCGTTGCTGGGGTTGGGCATTCACTATCAGGTACTGGCCTGGGGTGGGTTGGCGTTGGCGCTGCTGGGGCTGGTGGTGCGCGGGCGTGCTGGCGCCTGGCTGGCCGGCTTGGCCCTGGTGTTTGCGGTGCCGGCGTTGGTGCTGTATACCGCCAGCATGGCGGTGTTCGCGTTGGTGCTGGCGGGGTTGCGGTTGGTGCGGTAGCGAGCCTGGGCTGTTACCGGGCGAGACGCAGGCTGCGCCACAGGGCCGCCGTCATCACCACGCTCACGGCCGCCCAAACCCAGGCTTGCTGGTTGTGAGCGCCCTCAATGAACAGTTGTGGCACTACCCCGGCACCGACGATGCACGCCAGCAGCGTCACTTCGCGGCGCCGCACCGGCACCGGCCGCAGCACATAAACCAGCGCCGGTAGCGCCAGTGCGGCGCTGGGGAAGCTGCGGTAGCGCGGGTCGAACACCATCGCCAGCATGCTCACCGCTGCCGCAACGCCGGCCACCAGCAGAACCCTGCCTGCCTGCGCCTGCAACCCGGCGAACAGCCGCTGGCGCCAGCCGGCCCGTTGCGCCAGTGCCAGGGCCCCGTGGGCCAGCACCACAAGGTTCAGCCCCGCCAGCAGCACGGCCCACACCCATTCCGAAGCGAACCGCGCATGGGTGCGCATCAGCTCACCCCACAGCCCCAGGCAACCCGCGCCAAATGCGGCCAGCAACGGCAGCGCGACGGCGGCCTGCGTGCCGCTGGGCCGCCCGGCCAGCAGCAACATCAGCCCCATCAGCACGGCGCTGGCCGCCCACCATTGGGGCCAATCGGGCAGGTTGCTGACTGGCCCCTCCAGCACGCCCTTGTCCAGGCGGTTGGCGTCATACAGCCCCCAGTAGCCGCCAACAGCGCCTTCGTTGGCGCGCTTCCAGGGCTGATCGAACGCTTCGATCAGGTTGTAGCGCCAGCCGTTCTGCTCGGCCATGGCAACGAACCCGCGGATGAAACGGGCCTCGTTGACCCGGCTGGGCACTGCTGTTTCGCGCTGGCGCCCCTCGCTGGGCCAGCCGGTTTCACCAATCAGGATGCCCTTCGGCGCGAACCGCAGGCCAAATTGCCGGCGTACGTCGGCCACATGGGCCAAGGCATCATCAATGCCACGGGGGTTATCTTCCCAATAGGGCAGCAGGTGAATGGTAAGAAAGTCCACCACCGGTGCCACTTCAGGGTGCTGTAACCAGAAATCCCAGACATCGGCATAGGTAACAGGCACCTGCACCCGGCCTTTTACCCGGGTGATCAACGCTGCCAGCCGTGTGCCGGTGATCTCCTTGCGCAGCAGGGTCTCGTTGCCCACGATCACCGCGCTCACCACATCCGGGTTGGCATTGGCGGCGGCGATCAGCAGTTCGATCTCCTTGTCGGTATCGGCGGGGTGGGCATTGACCCAGGCACCCAGCATCACCTTCAGCCCATGCTTGCGCGCCAGCGCCGGGATGGCTTCAAGACCGCTCATGGAATAGGTGCGGATGCACTGAAAACGCTCAGCCAGCAGCGCCAGGTCCGCATCCATGCGTGCCGGGCGCAGGCGAAACGGCTGGTCGTAGGGCGACTGGTCTTTGTCGAAAGGGGTATAGGAGGCGCACTGCAACTTGTGCGCAGGGCCGGCAGCGTCAGGTAACTGCACAGGCTTGCCCAGCCCGTACCAGAGCCCGCCCAGCCCGGCCAGGCCCAGCAGGCAGGCGAGTAGGTAAAGTGGCATCAGCAAGCGGGCGGTACTGGGCATCGGGCAGTCCATGTCGGGTGCAAAGGGGAGGATAGTAGCCCGGCGCCAACACTTTGGCATGCAAGTATCGCGCAGGCAGCAGCAGGCCCATGCCGCTAATGGCACAGTGCTGTCGCAGATGGGCGCCTGGGGGTCGCAGGTGGATCAGGTCCGGCTGCCATGCAGGCAGATGATGGAATCTCCAAGACCTGACGAGGGAATGCTTTGATGGCTACTCTAACAAAAATGCGACGTGTCCTGGGTGTGGGCGCCGCCCTGGCACTGGCCATGAGCGGTACACAGGCCATGGCCAAAGAAGTAAGCATTGGCTACGTGGACGGTTGGGCTGACAGCGTGGCCACCACCAACGTGGCAGCCGAAGTAATCAAGCAAAAGCTCGGCTATGACGTGAAGCTGCAGGCCGTGGCCACGGGCATCATGTGGCAGGGCGTGGCCACCGGCAAGCTCGACGCCATGTTGTCTGCCTGGCTGCCCGTCACCCACGGTGAGTACTGGGCCAAGAACAAGGACAACGTGGTCGACTACGGCGCCAACTTCAAGGATGCCAAGATTGGCCTGATCGTGCCTGAGTACGTCAAGGCCGTCAGCATCGGCGACCTCAAGACCGATGACACCTTCAAACAGAAAATCGTCGGCATCGATGCCGGCTCGGGTGTGATGATCAAGACTGAGCAGGCCATCAAGGATTACGACCTGACCGGTTACAAACTGCAGGCAAGTTCCGGTGCGGCGATGACGGCCGAACTGGGCCGCGCGTATGCCAAGCAGCAGTCCATCGCAGTGACCGGCTGGGTGCCGCACTGGATGTTCGCCAAATGGAAACTGAAGTTCCTCGAAGACCCGAAAGGCGTCTATGGCGCTGCTGAAACCGTGAACAGCATCGGCAGCAAGGAACTGGCCACCAAGGCCCCTGAAGTGGCCGACTTCCTGAAGAAGTTCAGCTGGCAGTCCAAGGATGAGATCGGCGAAGTCATGCTGGCTATCCAGGAAGGTGCCAAGCCCGAAGCCGCTGCCAAGGACTGGGTTGCCAAGCACCCTGACCGTGTGAAGGAGTGGACGGGCAAGTGATTTAGGCGCTTGCCGAAATTTCTTTAGCGCCTGTTAGACCGAGCGCCGCCCGCGCGGCGCATCGCGAGCTGCGCTCGCTCCTACGC
>NZ_JACVVF010000079.1:0-11263 GCF_016648095.1 Pseudomonas sp. S32 | reverse complement strand
ACCGAGCGCCGCCCGCGCGGCGCATCGCGAGCTTTGCTCGCTCCTACGTTTATTTCGGGCCAATGTTGCTTGTTGCGTCAGCAGCTTCATAGGCGCTGGCACTTCAACCTCGCTGTCTATAAGATGCGATGCATTCTCATTCACCTCTGGTTTCGCCCGTGTCTCTATCCGATACCCGCAAGCTGGGTTTCTTTTTCAGTGACCACCATCGCTGGCTGTTGCAGCACGTTCGGCGCCAGTTGAGCAACCGCCCGGATGCCGAGGACACGGCAGCCGAAACCTTCTGCCAGATCATCGCCGCACGGGTGGACCCGGCGACCATCGAGCAGCCGCGTGCCTACCTGGCCACCATCGCCCGCCGGCTGATCTTCGACCGCCACCGGCGGCGCCGCCTGGAGCAAGCCTACCTGGAGCGCCTGATGCTGCTGCCAGAGGCGCTGGCGCCCTCGCCAGAAGAAACCCACCTGTTGCTCGAGGCGCTGCACGCCATCGACCACAGCCTGGCCGGGCTGCCTTTGGTGGTAAAAAAAGCCTTTTTGCTGAGCCAGCTGGATGGGCTGCCCTATGCCGAGATCAGCCGTCGGCTGGGGGTGTCCGAGCGCACGGTCGGGCGGTACATGGCCCAGGCGTTGCGCCAGTGCTACCTCAGCGGCGCACAGCCATGAGCCGCACCGCCCTTGGCCCGGCCGCCGAGCAGGCCATCGCCTGGATGGTGCGGCTGCGCTCGGGCCGCGACGAAGCCCGCCAGCAGGCCCAGTTCCGCCAGTGGCTGGCGCAGAACCCCGCCAATGCCCAGGCCTGGGAACAGTTGCAGCGGGGCATGGGCCAGCACTACGAGGTGGCTCGGCAGGCGCCCGATGCCCTGCGTGATACCCTGCTGCAGCCGTCGATTGGCCGGCGTGAGGTGTTGCGCGGTATCGGCGGGTTGGGCGTAGTGGGTGGGGCCCTGTGGTTGGGGGTACGCAGTGAAGGTCGCCGGGTGTTGACCGCCGATTTGCGCACGGGCACCGGCGAACGCCGTACCCTCATGCTGCCCGATGGCAGCCGGCTGAGCCTGAACGCAGGCACGGCCGTGGATGTGCAGTTCACGGCCGGGCAGCGCCTGTTGCACCTCTATCGCGGCGCGTTGGTCATACAGGTGGCGCCCGATGCTTCAAGGCCCTTCATCGTGCGCAGTGAGCAGGGTGATGCGCGCGCACTGGGTACGCGTTTTCTGGTCGAGCAGCAGGCTGGCGCCACCCGTGTGGTGGTGCTGGAGCATGCCGTGCGAGCATCGCTGCCAGGGGGGGCCTGGCTCGACCTCGCAGCAGGGCAGGCGGCCTTGCTCACCCGCAAGCGCATCGAGCCCCTGCAGGCTAGCCAGGCCTACCGCGCCGATTGGCTTGAGGGCCACCTCAGTGTGCTGGACGAGCCGCTGGACGCTGTCGTCGACGCCCTTCGCCCGTATCGCCCGGGTGTGATCCGCGTCAGCCCGCAGGTACGTCAGCTGCGCGTGCAGGGCGTATTCCCGCTGGATGACAGTGAGCGAACCCTGGCGGCTCTGGAGGAAACGATGCCTATCCGGGTGAGACGTTTCGGCGGGTGGGTGACGGTAATCGAAGCGCGGTAAACACGCAGGCAAAAAACCTTGCCCCTGCTCGAATGAAAATTTTTATGATTCGTGTCCGCTTTTTGGGGTTCGTCCCACCTACCTCCTGACAACAGTAAAAATTCAGGAGTCTTCACGTGTTCAAACCCTGGCCCCTTGCCCTCGCCATCACCCTGGCCACCGCGCCCGCGGCCCACGTGTGGGCGCAAGGTTCTGTGCAACAGCAGCACTTCGATCTACCGGCCGCCAGTCTGGCGCAAACCCTCAATGCCATCGCCCGCCAGGGCGGGCAGGTGATGTCCCTGGACCCGGCGCTGGTCGCCGGCAAGCAGGCGCCGGCCATACAAGGCCAGATGAGCCCGTTGCAGGCCGTGCAGCAGGCGCTTGCTGGCAGCGGCCTGCAGGCCATCGTGACCGGCAGCGGCACCTTCAGCGTGGTACCTGCGGTGGACGCGGAAGGCGCACTGGAACTCGGCGCCACCAACATCAACAGCCAGGGCCTGGGAGAGACCACCGAGTTCACAAATTCCTACACCACTGGCGCCGTGACCATCGGCAAAACCCCGCAGACGCTGCGTGAAACGCCGCAGTCCGTGACTGTGGTGACACGCAAGCTGATGGATGACAAGAACCTGGTGTCCCTTGACCAGGTGATGGCCCAGACCACCGGCATCACCCGGGCCAACCGGGGCTACGGGAACCACCATTTCAGCTCCCGCGGCTTTGACCTGACCGACGACAGCTACATGGTCGACGGCGTGGCCGGTCAGGCGTACGCCTATACCGGGTGGATGATCCCGGACATGGCGGTGTTCGACAGGGTAGAGGTGCTGCGCGGTGCTGCGGGGCTGCTGGTTGGCGCGGGTAACCCGGGCGGCGCGGTCAACCTGGTGCGCAAACGCCCTACTGCCGACCCACGTTTTACGGTCATTACCCGGGCGGGGTCGTGGGACAACTACCGCCTGGACCTGGACGCCAGCGGCAAGCTGAACCCTGAGGGCACCCTGCGTGGCCGCATGGTCGCCTCCTACGAGGACCGTGGTTACTTCACCGACGTGACCAAGTCCAAGCGCCCGTTGCTGTATGGCATCGTCGAAGGCGACCTGAGCGACGCCACCACCGTTGCGCTGGGCTTGCGTCGGCAAACCTCGCGCATCGATGGCTACAGCGTGCTGGGCCTGCCGAACAACCCGGATGCCAGCAACCCGCACCTCAAGCGCTCGACGTTCCTGGGGCAGGACTGGGCCACCCTGCAGAGCCGCACCGATGAAGTGTTCGCCGACCTCAACCACCGTTTCAATGACAACTGGACCGGCAAGCTGGCGCTCTCCCATTCCGAAAGCAGCTATAACCGCAGCGCCATCGAATGGGACGCCGAAGACACCCTGGCCTTTGGCAGCCCCACCGGCCCCAAGGTAAACGACGTCAATTATCACAAGTTCGACGTCACGGCCAATGCCGTCGACGGCCATGTGGACGGCGACTTCGAGGCCTTCGGCCTGCGCCACCAACTGTCGCTGGGGGCTAACTGGTCCAGGCGCAACATGAACGATAAAGAGGTCTCCCAGGCACTGGACAGCCCCATCCCGCTGAACGTCTACCGGCCTGACCACAACAACGTGCCCGAGCTGGCACGCCAGGGGTGGGACTACAAGGAAGACACGCTTGATACGCGCTATGGCACCTACCTGAACGCCCGCCTGCACATGACTGAAGACCTGAGCCTAGTGCTGGGTGGGCGGCTGAGCTGGTACAAGACCGAGACCTCCAGCGAAGACTCGAAAAGCACCAATGAACAGAAGCACGAGTTCACGCCCTTCGTGGGTGCTATCTACGACCTGAACGACAAATGGTCGCTGTATGCCAGCTATGCGGACATCTTCATGCCCCAGGCCAGCTCCCGTACCGTCGACGGCAAGATGCTGGACCCGTCCGTGGGCTCCAACTACGAGACTGGCATCAAAGGCGAGCTGCTCGACAAACGCCTGAACGTGTCTTTTGCAGTGTTCTACATCGAGCAAGAAAAAGTCGCCGCACGGGACTATGCCAACGATGGCAAGTGCGCAGGTGACATCGCTGGCCGCTGTTTCATCAACAGCGATGGCATCAGCCGCAGCAAAGGCTTCGAGGCCGAAGCCACGGGCGAGCTGCTGCCTGGCCTGCAGGTGGCTGCCGGTTATACCTACAACACCACGCAGTCGGAGAGCGGCGGCCCGATCTCGGGGCAAACGCCCAAGCACATGCTGCGGCTGAACACCAACTACACCCTGCCAGGGGAGTGGAGCCGCTTCAGCATCGGCGGTGGCGTGTCTGCCCAATCCCACTATTACGATCCGCCGATCGAAGTCAGCAACAGCGGCCGCGCCATTTTCGATGCCCGGGCCGCCTACAAGCTGGACCCGCACTGGACGGTGGGCGTGGACGTGGAGAACCTGCTGGACCGCAAGTACTTCGACTCTACCGGTTACTGGACGCGCGGCACTACCTACGGCACACCGCGAAGCTACATGCTGACCTTGCGAGGCGACTTCTGAGCCGGTGACCTTGATGGGCAAACGCGGTGAAGGCGCCCTGGAAATGAAAAAACCCTTGAGGCGCTGACCTCAAGGGTTTCAGGTGTTGCACAGGGCGTGCTTACACGTTGAAGCGGAAGTGCATCACGTCACCGTCCTTGACGATGTAGTCCTTGCCTTCCAGGCGCCATTTACCGGCTTCCTTGGCACCGCTTTCACCCTTGAACTGGATGAAGTCGTCGTAGGCAACCACTTCGGCGCGGATGAAGCCTTTTTCGAAGTCGGTGTGAATCACGCCAGCAGCCTGGGGGGCAGTAGCGCCGACGCGAACGGTCCAAGCACGTACTTCCTGCACACCGGCAGTGAAGTAGGTTTGCAGGTTCAGCAGCTCGTAGCCGGCGCGGATCACGCGGTTCAGCCCAGGCTCTTCCAGGCCAAGGGCCTCCAGGAACATGTCCTTTTCTTCGCCGTCGTCCAGCTCGGCGATTTCAGCTTCGATCTTGTTGCACACCGGCACCACGACCGCGCCTTCTTCTTCGGCGATGGCGCGCACCACGTCCAGGTGCGGGTTGTTGTCGAAGCCGTCTTCAGCCACGTTGGCGATGTACATCACCGGCTTGCTCGTGAGCAGGTGGAAGCCACGGATGACGGCTTTCTCGTCGTCAGCCATGTTCTTCATCAGGCTGCGGGCAGGCTTGCCTTCGGTGAAGTGCGGGATCAGCTGTTCAAGGATTGCCTTTTGCGCCAGGGCTTCCTTGTCGCCGCCCTTGGCATTGCGGGCCACTTTCTGCAGCTGTTTCTCGCAGCTGTCGAGGTCGGCGAAGATCAGTTCGAGGTCGATGATCTCGATGTCACGCTTGGGGTCGACGCTGTTGGAAACGTGAATCACGTTTTCGTCTTCGAAGCAGCGCACCACGTGGGCAATAGCGTCGGTTTCGCGGATGTTGGCCAGGAACTTGTTGCCCAGGCCTTCACCTTTGGAGGCGCCGGCGACCAGGCCCGCAATGTCGACGAACTCCATGGTGGTCGGCAGGATGCGGTTGGGCTTGACGATTTCCGCCAGTGCATTCAGGCGCGCATCGGGCATCGGCACGATGCCGCTGTTCGGCTCGATGGTGCAGAAGGGGAAGTTCTCCGCCGCGATGCCAGACTTGGTCAGGGCGTTGAACAGGGTGGACTTGCCGACGTTGGGCAGGCCGACGATGCCGCAATTGAAACCCATGGGTATTCCCCTCTCTAAAGGAAATCAGGCCTTCTGGCTGTGCAGCTCGCGCATGGCCTTGGCGAAGTCGCCGGCCAGCACGTCCGGCAGCACGCCGAGGGCAAAATCGATGCTGGCGTCGAGCTTCTCCTGCTCGGCGCGCGGCGCGCGGCCCAGGACGAAGTTGGAAACCAGTTTGGCGTCACCCGGGTGGCCGATGCCAAGCCGCAGGCGGTGGAAGTCGTTCTGGTTGCCGAGCTGCGCGATGATGTCGCGCAGGCCGTTATGCCCGCCATGGCCACCGCCGCGCTTGAGCTTGGCAACGCCGGGAGGCAGGTCGAGTTCGTCATGCGCCACCAGGATGGCCTCCGGTTTGATCCGGAAGAAATTGGCCAATGCCGCCACGGACTGGCCGCTGCGGTTCATGTAGGTGGTGGGGATGAGCAGGCGAACATCGTTGCCCTGATGGCTGAACTTAGCCGTCAGGCCGAAATATTTTTTGTCAGCGGCGAGCGAAACACGCTGGGCGCTGGCAATGCGTTCTACGAAAAGAGCCCCTGCGTTATGCCGGGTCTGTTCGTATTCGGGGCCGGGGTTACCCAGGCCGACGATCAACTGGATGGCGGTCACGTCAGGGGCTCTTCCTTGGAGTTGTTGGGTTACAGGGCGCGCGGCACTGTAACCCGATCAACACCGGCGTGCGAGTGGATTACTCAGCAGCGCCTTCTTCTTCAGCTTCAGCGGAAACGCGCGGGGCGTGAACGTTGGCAACTGCTTTGTCATCACCGTGGGCCAGAGCAACGAACTCTACGCCTTTCGGAGCTTTCAGGTCCGACAGGTGGATGATGGTGCCGATTTCGGCGTTGGCCAGGTCCACTTCGATGAACTCAGGCAGGTCCTTCGCTTCGCAGGAAACTTCCAGCTCGGACTCAACGTGCGAAACTTCGCCGCCTTTCTTGACCGGGGCTTCTTCGTTGATGAAGTGAACCGGTACCTTGGCGGTCAGTTTCTGGCCAGCCACAACGCGGATGAAGTCGGCGTGCATGATGAACTGCTTGGCCGGGTGGCGCTGCATCGCCTTGATGATGACGTTTTGCTTGGTGCCATCAACGTTCAGTTCGATAACGTGGCTGAAGGCAGCTTCGTTTTCGAACAGTTTGGCGATTTCCTTGGCCACGATGGTCAGGGATTGAGCTTCTTTACCACCACCGTAAACAACGGCTGGGATGCTGGCGGAGTGACGCAGGCGGCGGCTCGCACCTTTCCCCAGGTCAGTACGCGCTTGGGCGTTCAGAGTGAAATCAGTCATTTTGTTTCTCCAAAATAGCCCCCCGAGGGCGTTTGCGACCAGCGCCAACGGGGATGGCAAAAAAGCCCCGCCCCAGCAAAAGTGCTGGGGCGGGGCGCTTTTCGTCAGCGTGCGTTCCGCTTAGCGGAACATTGCGCTGATCGATTCTTCGTTGCTGATGCGGCGTACCGCTTCAGCCACAACCGGTGCGATATCCAGCTGGCGGATACGGTCACAGGCCTGAGCAGCGGCGGACAGCGGAACGGTGTTTGTCACCACCAGCTCGTCCAGTACCGACTTCTCGATGTTCTCGATCGCACGGCCCGACAGGACAGGGTGCGTGCAGTAGGCGTAAACCTTGGCAGCACCGTGTTCTTTCAGGGCTTTGGCCGCGTGGCACAGGGTGCCGGCGGTGTCGACCATGTCGTCTACCAGGATGCAGGTGCGCCCTTCGACGTCGCCGATGATGTGCATCACTTCGGAGTGATTGGCCTTTTCACGGCGTTTGTCGATGATACCCAGATCGACACCCAGGGACTTGGCGACGGCACGTGCGCGCACGACACCACCGATGTCCGGGGAAACGATCATCAGGTTCTCGAAACGCTGGTCTTCGATATCATCGACCAGTACGGGCGAGCCGTAGATGTTGTCGACCGGGATATCGAAGAAACCCTGGATCTGGTCAGCGTGCAGGTCGACGGTGAGTACACGGTCGATACCCACGACAGTGAGCATGTCAGCGACGACTTTGGCGCTGATGGCTACACGTGCCGAACGCGGACGGCGGTCCTGGCGGGCGTATCCGAAGTAGGGAATCACGGCGGTGATTCGGGAGGCTGAGGAGCGGCGGAAGGCGTCGGCCATCACTACCAGTTCCATCAGGTTATCGTTGGTCGGTGCGCAGGTCGGCTGAATAATGAAAACGTCTTTACCGCGGACATTTTCATTGATCTCAGTGCTGATCTCGCCGTCGGAGAATTTACCGACAGAGACGTCACCGAGAGGGATATGCAGCTGACGTACCACACGTCGAGCCAGATCGGGGTTGGCGTTCCCCGTAAAGACCATCATCTTGGACACGCGCAGTACCTGAAGGCTGAGGGTATACCTGGATGAGTATAAGGAAAATGGCAGGGGCGGCTGGATTCGAACCAACGCATGGCAGGATCAAAACCTGCTGCCTTACCGCTTGGCGACGCCCCTGTATCTGTTGCTGCGAACGCTTATGCGCTCGACTTCTTGACCAGACTTTGCAGCTTGCGATGCAACATCGAAATATTGCTTCCTTTCGCCACAAACCCTGTTTGGGTCGCTGAAAGAAGGGCCAGAACTTTATCAGCTTCGGCTTTGCTTGGGAAGGCCCCAAACACACAACTTCCAGTGCCGGTAAGTCGAGCCTCTGTGAATTTGCCCAGTGAATTCAGCGCGTTGCGAACTTCCGGGTAATTCTGCTCTACCACCGGTTGGCAGTCATTTCGACTGTTTCCCTCGGGAACGGGGCGCATCTTAAGGGGGAGAGAATCACGTGTCAACTGTGGATGCGAAAAAATTTCTGCTGTGCTGACAGACACTTGCGGCACAAGCACGACGTACCAGGGCTGCTCCGGGTCGACCGGGGTCAGTTGCTCGCCCACGCCTTGGGCGAACGCTGCATGGCCGCGTACGAACACCGGTACGTCGGCGCCCAGCGAGAGGCCCAGGGCAGCCAGGCGGTCTTCGCTCCAGCCCAGTTGCCACAGGTGGTCAAGGCCCAGCAGGGTGGTGGCGGCATCCGAGCTGCCGCCACCGATGCCGCCACCCATGGGCAGCACCTTGTTCAGCCAGATGTCGGCGCCCAGCGCGGTGCCTGACTGCGCCTGCAACTGGCGGGCGGCACGCACGATGAGGTTGCTGTCGTGCGGTACCGATGTGATGTCTGTGTGCAGGCGGATAATGCCGTCGTCACGCAGGGCAAAGCTCAGCTCATCGCCGTGCTCCAGGAACTGGAACACGGTTTCAAGCTCGTGGTAGCCATCATCGCGGCGGCCAATGATGTGCAGCCACAGGTTGAGCTTGGCCGGGGCAGGCAGTGTCAGCGTGGGCATGAACTCAGTGCCCCAGCTGGCGCGGTTGCCAGTCCTTGACCACCAGGGTCACGTCCAGGTCCTTGCCGTGCAGCTTCAGGCGTTCGGGCAGCCAGTAGCCGTTCTGTTCGGCGTAGCTCAGGTACTCGACCTGCCAGCCGTCCTGCTCCAGGCCGGCCAGGCGGCTGTCGCCGTCTAGGGTGAGCTTGCTCTTGCTGTCGGGGGCGGGCAGCCCGCGTACCCACCACACCAGGTGCGATACCGGCAGTTTCCAGCCCAGCTGCTCTTCCAGCAGGGCTTCGGGGCTGGTGGCTTCATAGCGGCCCTGGTTGGCCACTTCGAGCACCACGCCGCCCGGGCGACCGGTCAGGCGTGCGGCGCCGCGGCCCAATGGGCCGGCCAGGCGAATGTCGTAGTAGTCCTGACGCTGCAGCCAGAACAGGGTGCCGCTGCCGGAGTCGCGTGGGGCGCGGATGCCTACCTTACCATTGATCTGCCAGCCGTCGAGCTGGGTCAGCTGTTCTTTATGGGCCCGCCACTGTTGCGGGTCGCCTTGGCCCTGCAGGGCCTCGCGGCTACCGAAACCGGCGCAGCCTGCCAGCAGGGCGATGAGGGAGAAGGTAATGAAATGGCGCAATATCATGGTCTAGAGAGTCTCGGATCCGGTCAGGCGCAAAAGGGTCTTGCGCAGAATGGGGCTGTCGGCCTGTGCTTCGAAGCCCTTGGCCCACACCTGGCGGGCCTCGCGGCGTTTGCCATTGGCCCAGAGCACTTCACCCAGGTGGGCAGCCACTTCATGGTCGGGGAAGCTGGCAAACGCCTGGCGCAGGTAGGCTTCGGCCTGGTCCAGGTTACCCAGGCGGTAATTCACCCAGCCCAGGCTGTCGAGCACAGCGGGGTCGTCCGGGGTCAGCTGGTGGGCCTTGTCGATCAGCTGGCGGGCCTCGGCATAACGGGTGGTGCGGTCAGCCAGGGTATAGCCCAGGGCATTCAGGGCCATGGCGTTTTCCGGCTCACGGGCAATGATGGCGCGCAGGTCCTTTTCCATCTGGGCCAGGTCGTCGCGCTTTTCTGCCAGCATGGCGCGGGTGTACAGCAGGTTGAGGTCGTCGGGGTAGCGCTGGATGGCCTGCTGCAGCACCTGGTTGGCCTGGGCGTCCTTGTTGTTGTTGCTGTAGCTTTCCGATTCGATCAGGTACAGCTGAATGGCCTGCTCGGGCTGGGCCTCGCGGGCCTCGGCCAGCAGGCGCGACGCTTCGGTGCCACGGCCGTTGGCGATCAGGATATCGGCCTGGCGCAATTGGGCCGCCAGGTAGTCGGGGCCTGGGCCTACCAGGGCATACTCGCGCAGGGCGCCGGCAGGGTCGTGCCGCTCTTCGCGAATGCGGCCCAGGTTCAGGTGCGCCGCATCGGTGTTGCTGTCGCGCTCGACCAGTTCCTGCAGGTAACTCTCGGCCTCGTCCCAGTCTTTGTTCTCGAGGCAGACCAGGGCCAGGGAATAGCGCAGCTCGTCGTCCTCGGGGTACTGCTGGACCAGGCTGAGGAATTCTCCCTTGGCGTCGGCGATGCGGTCCTGCTCCACCAGGGTGCGGGCATAGGTCAGGCGCAGGCGCTTGTCATCGGGGTTGTCGCGGATGGCCTTGCGCAGCAACGGCAGGGCCTCGGGGCCACGGTCCAGGGCCTGCAGCAGCCGCGCGCGCAGCAGTATGGGTGCGATTTCACCGTTTTGTGGCGGGTGCGATTCGAGCAGGTCCAGGGCTTGTTCGGCCTTGCCGTCCTGGTTCAGCAGCAAGGCCTTGCCGAAGATCAGCTGGCTGTTGTCGGGGTATTTGGCCAGTAGCCGCTCGAAGCTGTGCAGCAGGCCATCGCGGGTGCTCTGGTCGGTTTCGGCAGCAGACAAGGCCAGGAAGTCGAAATGGGTATCGCCTTGGCCCTGCAGCACCTTCTCCATATAGGCCATGGCGTCATCGTAACGGCCGGCGCGGGCCAGCTGGATGGCGGCGGCGCGTTGGGCGTCGAGGTTCTGCGGGTCGTTGCGGGCCCACACCAGGGCGTTGTCCAGGGCGGGTTCGTCGGCGCCCAGGTATTCGGCGATGCGGTAGGCCCGTTCGGAAACGCCAGGGTCCTGGGTTTTCGCGGCCTGGTCGGTGTAGTTGGCCAGGGCGATATCGAAGCGGTTGCGTTGGCCGGCCAATTCGGCCACCAGCAGGCTATAGAGTGTGTCCTGCGTGAACGACCCATACACCGTGGGCTTTTCGGCCTCGCGCTTGCCGGTTTCGGCGGCGGGGGGCTCGGCCTTTTGCGGGGCCAGGCTCTGGCAGCCCTGGAGCAGGGCGAAGGCAAGCAGCAATGCGTAAGGTCTGTTCATAGAGGGCATATAGATGGAGACTCACCGGCGGTCGGAGCATGATGACACAAGCGCGGTGGCAAACCCACCGGCCTGGGGTATCAAGCCAGGCTTCGCCTAAGAAGACCACGCATGCCGCATGGGGTTCGAACCAGGCTGCCACAGGGTAGTGTCGTCATCGCCTGCGCTTGCGCTTTTGCTTTTGTTTTTTGCTTCTAAGCGCGCGAAAGCCCAGGCGACGCAGATTGCGACTTCAGGAG
>NZ_JACVVF010000078.1:0-11706 GCF_016648095.1 Pseudomonas sp. S32 | reverse complement strand
CCACAGGGCGCCTTCGGTTGGTTCAGTTACACCACTTCTCGGGACACGATCTTCTTGCTCAACCAAGGCCAGCAATAGCCCGCGACCACACGAGCTTTGTTTCCGTGGTTTTTCTCGTTGATTGCGTCATGCATCGCCTGAGGTGAGTCGAACACCTTAAACTCGTACTCTTGGGTCTCAAGCGTCGGATTTGCCGTAGAGCGAATGCCTAGCGTGTCATCCAGCCATGCCAGGTAACCGTCAGAACCACTGCAGCGAAACTGCGAAGACAGCACGTGTTCTTCAACCACCGCACCCTTGGCTTTCGCAAAGGCGCGAATCGCCTGCTTGCTGCCGATATCGCTCAAGGTTACACGCTGGTCCTCATCAATGAAGAAAATGGAGCATTTCGCTGAGTCAATCAGCTCCTTGATCTGGTTCTCCCCAAGGTTTCCATAAAGCCCGCTTTTCTCATTCAGCCGATGAGCTTCGTCCACGATAAGCGCATCGAATGTGTTGGGCTCAGTGTCGATGAATGCCCCAGAGCCTGAAAAGAAATTCGAGAAATGGCTGCGCTTGATGGTGCCAACCAGTTTGCTTTCGTAGACCTTGCGAGGGGCGGCATTCTTGGAGACGTATTTGCTCATCAGCTTCAATTCGGTGAGCTTCACCAGCAGATTGATAGCCAGAACAGTTTTTCCGGTGCCCGGTCCACCTTCGATGATCATCACCTTGGGTGCTTGGTCCGAAGCCTCGCTTGCCGCCGCAAGCGCCGACTCAAAAATTGCTTTCTGATCGTCAATCAATACGAACTCGGGTTTGCCTTTCATCAACCCCGCGAGGGCCTCGGCTAGCGCCTTGGACGGGCGAATTTTTCCTTCGGACAGTTCGTAAAGAACCTCTTTGTTGTCGCCATGAGTTATATGCTTTTTCAGAAAGCTTCGGAGTTTACTGAGCTCTTCCGGGCCTTTCAGGAACAGTGGAGCCTTGCTGATGTGGGGCTCGTAGTGAGCCGAATCTATGATGCCGTCGCTGACATAGTTATGAAGGTAGGCACACGGACGGATTTCGATGCTTTTGTCATACACCGCCTCGTTGAAGCCTTCCAACAGCGCTGCATATGACCAAACCTGATAGGACGGGTGAATGGTCTCAATGAGGCCGCCACCCAACGCCGTTTTGACGATGGCGTCTTTGGTTGTGGCGTTGGCCTTGCTCCATTGCTTCAGCTCGATCAGTACGGCCTTTTTTGCCTGTTTTTCGTCGCGACCGGTGAGTAGAAAGTCGATTCGCTTCGACGACTGCGGAATGTGCAATTCAATGGCCAGGCCTGCATCGCTTGGGAGGCCCTCATCTCTAAGGACCTTGGCCATGTACGTCAGGGACCCTTGCCACGACCTGATTTCCGAGGAGCCAACGTTCTTGCCGGTAGCTTCCTTGTAATGCCTGAGGATCACTTCCTCAATGTCATCGTTATCGTTGTCTCTAAGAAATTGCTGTTTGGTCGCAGCGTAAACGATCACGGGTTGTCCTTAGGTGCGTGTTGGTCAGAGTCGGTCGTACTTTTTGCTGTTGCTTCTGGCTTTATCCACGGGGTACTTCTGGCCATTCGAGGCGAGTTTCTGTGTCACGGCCTCGTTGAGGTCAATGCCGAGTACACTGCTCAGGCGAACCAGGTACATGAATACGTCCGCCAGTTCATCCTTGACGGCTTGGCCGATTTCGGGGTCTGTTGCGGCGGAGATCGAGTCGGCATCGCTCATCCATTGGAAAATCTCGCACAGCTCGCCTACCTCTCCAGTGAGAGCCAGGATGAGATTTTTGGGAGAGTGGAATTGCTGCCAGTCGCGATCATCTGCGAAACGCTGAAGGGATGCGGCGAGCTTCACTACGTCAACCAGTGGCGCGGATGAGCTGTCTGAGTCACTCACGGTGCTATCTCTTGTGTATCAATGGAGGAGAAAAATCGTAGGAATGCGGCCGAGGATTGTAAGAGTTTTCTCTGTTACGTAGGGCTTTTTGTAGTTTTTATCCTTACGGACCTGCCGGCCAAGCTACTCTGCAGCGCTCGCATGCTAGCTAGGCACATGGCGAGATTGTTATGCAGTGCCTAGCTGGCGTTCCGGGCGTGATTAAGGAGGCTGGTGATAGCAGGACTGTGCAGCGAGACCTCGAGGCCAGTGCATTTGCGGTAAGTCTTAGCCTTTCGATAGTCAAATACACAGGTCGCTCCTTGCTGAAGCTGTGCTTGTCCATTCTGTGATTGACCTCCTAGCCTCACTCCATAGCCATGGATGCTGCTGTGGGTTTACGAATTCGACGTAAGGCTTGTCATAATTGGCTTTCTTGCTTGACACATGTGTGCAATTGGTTAGCATTGAAGGTCATATGCACGTGATACGCTGAGGAAGTAAAAATGCAGGTTAGATCGGAAGACATCATTGCGCTGATAGAAGCCTCTCTTGAAGCTAACTATTCCGATGTCCGCTCAGCCAGCAATAAGATCGCTAAATCTATAAGCAATTATGATTTAGAGTCGGCGCAAAAAATTAAGTCGATCTTGCGAAAGAGAGGTGTACCTCTTCAGAGTTCGGGGTACATGGAAAGTCTGCCGGTCGACACTAAATCACGCATGCCTTTGTTGGAGGAAGCCCAGTGGCCGGTGAGCCCCTTGTTTCTCAATGGTGATGCCAGAAATGTGTTTCAAACATTTATTGCTGATGTAATAAATATTGATGAGCTGATTTCACACGGGCTTGCAGGGCGCCTCAATCTTTTATTGTCGGGACCTCCAGGCACAGGCAAGACCTTGATTGCTGGTCACATAGCCGCTCAGCTTAATCGACCATTATATGTTGTTAGGCTTGAGTCAGTTATATCATCCCTGTTGGGAGATACTGCAAAAAATCTTCGGCAGATATTCGACTTTGCTCCCAAGAAGAATGCTATTCTTTTTTTGGATGAAGTGGACGCAGTAGCGAAACTTAGAGATGATCGTCACGAATTAGGTGAGCTAAAAAGAGTGGTTAATACCTTAATCCAGGGTTTAGACTCTCTTGATGATCACTCAGTTGTCATAGCAGCCACAAATCACTCTGGGTTATTAGATCCAGCAATTTGGCGGCGTTTTCCATACAAAATCAAATTCCAGACCCCAGATTGCGATATGAGAGAAAATCTCTGGAATCATTTTCTGTTTTTAGATTCTGGAGAAGAAGGTATAAACAAGCTTCTCGCAGAGTTGTCTGAAGGGCTCAGCGGCGCCGATATTGAGAGCATATCTATAGCCACGCGACGGAAATGCATATTATCAAAATCAGAAATAAATCTTGGTTCTGTAATCAGCGCGGTTGTCGAGAGCACTCTAGGGAATACCGCCATGCCAACAAATGGAGAGCTTTCAATTACTGAAAAGAAAAACATCTCTCGCTTGCTTCATCGAGAATACAATGTTACTCAAGTTGACTTGGCAAAAATTCTAAGTACTAGCCGACAAACCATATCAAGTTACTTAAAGGACTAAAAAGTGGCAGCCAATAATGGAACTCCGCTGATCAATCCGGTACTCAGTTTTTTAAGAAAGCCGGCACCTTCAGCAATTAAAGGGGGAGGGAAAAATGAGAAGGATGTACGACAAAATCGTCTTCTAGCTCAGAGAGCGAAGTTGTCAGAAGCCTTCGATAGCTTCAGTAAACAAGTGGGTGAAATTAAAACCCATGCAAATAAGACTCATCTTGTCGTAAGGATGTTCAGCGATTCGCACGCCTCTACTTGGACTCCAAAAGACATTTTTTCCAGTAACTATGGCTGCAGAATTGTGGCGCCGGCATTTGATGGCTATCTCTTGGAAAGCGATGTAAAGGCCTTCGATGTCATCTCAAAGCGTTTGAAAACCGCAAAAAATATTGTGGAGCGCGTTGATATATCGCGCGTGGAGTCAGTTAGCCTATTCAATGCCTTCGAAACTTTTCGTGGGAAAACTGCAGAAGAATTTTGGGGGGCTGAAGGGCAAGGAGATTGCAAGCAATTTAGTTTTTGGCTTCTTCCCTTCTCTAATGAGGAGGCTAGATTGTCAGTTGTTAGCGACTTATTAGAGCTATATCGGAAGAAGAAAATATCTTTTGGTGATGAACGGTTTTCAAACTTATTTGACGTCAAGGCGGAAAGTGAAGAGCCTGACGAAAGCATTGATCCGGTATTGCTGTATGCTTGCCAGCAATACCTTGAGTCAGGAATCGCTTCCTTCTCAGCTGAGGTGGACTCAGTACATACCCTCCAAGAGATTGCGGCGTCAGGGACAACATATCGTATTGAGCCTGTCTCAAGCATTACATCCAATTCAACTCCTCCGGGCCAGGGCGCTGAGCCAGATCTATCAAGCATATCTCCACAAGATCTCCCTATTGTTGTGGTAATTGATGGAGGGCGCTCGGCTGCAAGTTACAAACCGTTTGAATACTGGGCAGCTCCTCCTTTAATCGACGATTTTGTGGCAAATAGAATTCACGGTAATCAGATAACATCTCTCGTGTGTAACGGACATGCGTGGAACAATAACCTAAATCTTCCAGAATTGAATTGTCGGTTCGCAACCGTCCAAGCAATTGCAAAGGATGGAACGAAGAAACAGCCAACCCAGAATCAGTTCCTTAACTATTTGAAAGATGTTGCTGCTGCTACCAATACCTTTGCAAAGGTATGGAATCTGTCATTTAACGAAATAGCCCCGTCAGCGAACCCCAAAGAGATTAGTTTTCTTGGGCATGAGATCAATAAAATTGCTCGTGAGTATGGGATTTTACCGATTATTTCGATTGGCAACGTTTCAAGCTCCAACCTAAAAAAGTTATGTCCGCCTGCGGACTGTGAGGGAGCTTTGACGGTCAGCGGTCGTACTGCCAGTGCCGTGGGCGTCCCATCGCAAGCATGCTCACTTAGCTTGAAGGGGCCAGCCCCAGCAGGGATGAAAAAGCCGGACCTTTCATGGTTCTCAAGCCTTCGGATGATTGGCGGTGTTACTAACACTGGCACTAGTTTTAGTACAACTCTAATTTCTTCGCTTGCAGCTCATACTTTCTTCAATTTAAAGAATCCTACTCCAGACTTAGTACGTGCGCTATTAATTAATTGTGCGGAGCGTGATGAACATTGTCATGAGCTGGGGTGGGGAACCCCCTGGGCTCCAGATACAATGCCTTGGGTATGTAAAGAAGGAACAGTCACGCTGGCTTGGGTTTCTAAACTAAAAGCTGGCAGTGCTTACTATTGGAACGATTTACCCATCCCGCCGGAAATGATGGCCAGCGGTAAGCTTGTGGGGCGAGCCTCTCTAACCGCAATTATTAAACCTATTGTCTCAGGGTTAGGCGGAGTTAATTACTTCTCCACTCGCTTGCAAGTTGCGCTCCAAGCTAAGGGGCCTAGTGGCAAGACAATAAATCTTCTAGGGTCCATGCAGGAAGCAAAAGCTAAAGAGGAGAGTGCCAGAAAGGATCTTGCAAAATGGAGTCCGATCCGACGTCATGCAAATTCTTTTTCAGGACGGTCTATACAGGCCGGATCATTGAGGTTGCACGCTCGAATTTATGCTAGGGATCTTTATCAATTCGGTTTGGCAGATCATCACGAGCTGCCAGAGCAAGAAGTAGCATTCGTGCTAACTTTTCAAGCCCCGGATAATGCTCCAGGTATTTATAACTCAATGGTTGGTAAGTTGGCGGGTTACGTAGAAAATGCAACCAATCTGCAGACGGAGATTGAAATTGGAAGTTGAATCTGCTGGGGGTATGCTTATTTAAAGCTTCCGGAAATAGTACTACATACTTAATATTATCTAGGGGGTATATAGCCCCCTTTCTTATACAGCAGTACTTGACATGCTGTAGTTATTTACTATTTGTTAGGTTTTTAATATTAATGGTTTCTTTGGTCGATGAGTGAGTAGCCGCACGACCATTAGATTTTAACACTGTGTCGACTTGCTGTCTGGGTTTGCTATGCACACATACGATTTCTGCTTCGAGCCGATGCAGCCTTTCACACCAGACTGCAACAGGCCAAAGCAGATATTGACGCTATCTCAATACCCGTGCTTCAGTAAAGCACAGTATTCTTTAACAAATCCATCTCGTAAATAGAATTTGCGGTAAGCGTGCTCAACGATTTTGAAGTAATCCGACGGTACACCCCATGTGACAGAGTTCAAAAGCTTACCTTCATTTGCTTCTTCGCTATGAAAATCGTTGTACTTGACCAAGTCTGCAAATTGGAAGCCCAGAATTGATAGTTCACGATAGCATTGCAGCTCTTGCTCCGTAACAGGCGAACCACCCATATAGAAATCGCAGGGCTCAGGATTGTTTTGTACGTCAATGAGCTGCTGATCCCAGCTGAGTGTTAGCTGTTTGTAGCGTATATAGCTTTCTGGTCTCGGATCATTTGCATGCTGCTCTTTGCTCAGAACGCTTGAGGCAGTAGAGAAATCTTTATAAAGCGCAAAGTATGCTAGGGTAACTCCACATTCAACCGAGAAATCAATTGTTTGCTGTGCTGACTCTGGTGTCTCCCACTGACCGCCCAGCATGAAATAGGCCTTTGTGAGAATATCTGCAGATCGAAGTCGTGCAAAAAGTTCTGAAATTTGACGGTTGGTTACAGTTTGACTTGCAGCTTTACTCTTTTTTCTTCGCTCCTCACTTCCGTGCTCAATGCCGAATGCAAGCATGCGACACCCAGACTGTTGTAAGCGCTCTATGAAAGAGAAGCCCATACGTTCTTCGTAAGCAATGAAATCTTCAATGCGGAAAATCCCACGCCACCCAAATGATTCACCAGCCCGCTCTTTGATTTTGGTCAGGCCCTCAATGAAGTCGCTCGCCCATGCGAGTCCACTGTACTTGTTCGCTTGAGGCTTTCCATCGGATGCTATCTGCGGAAGCAAGTTATCATCTACGAACTGAATACGGAGTTCTGGATGTTGCAAAGCCAAGGCGTTAACCTCCATGAGGACATGCGAGACCTCTCGGCGAATTTCACCTCCACTTTTATCTTTTCGCTCGGTGCAAAAGGCACAATTCCAGTCGCAGCCTTGCGACATAACTACGTGAGCCTCATAGAAAGTAGTCGATTTTGCCCTGGTTCGCGCGGGCTCATACTGACCATTCTCATTGCGGTAAATGCGACGATCAATTATTACTTGCGGCCATGTGGTCGCTGATGAATCTTGTGAAATTGCCGGTATAACGTTGCCAGCCTCGACTCCACGACCAACCACATTCCAACTTTTCAAGTTTGGGGTAATGCCCGGTGCAAGGGGCCACTTCCCTGGGTTTTTCAAGCTGGCCACCAAAGAGGATAAATTTTCCACAGCATTTGCTGAAACTGCAAAGTCCCAGCTTGCTTGGGCGTCCTCTGTGTGCACAGTAGAAAACTGCCATGCATTTAGCTTGGCTGCCGGCCCGCCGATTACCAACGTAGTACTATGTGTTCTCTTGCGAATACCAACGAGCATATTCATCGTTGATTGTATTGTGGAAAATACGGTATTGAATCCTATCAGGTCGAAAGTTTGTGCTAGGCGCAATACCTCCGCACGGAGCCTTGGGAACCTATGACAGTCCGCTATCTGAACGTCGTGCCCTTGAGCCGCGAGATGAGAGGCCAGCAGGCCCAAGCCTAATGCTGGTGTACTGGTCCGCGATGCTCCGGATGCCGCATCATCGATTTCAATTGGAGGTAATACAAGCAAGACGCGCTTAACATTTTGGAGAGTATCAGCGCGCGTAACAGTAACCTCTGGATGCATACAGCCACGAAGTGTAGGCCCCACTTCACCTACGACTGGGCCAATCAACCATCTTGCGACGGGAAAGTCTAATACGCCTAAACGTACGGGCTTACCGGGTTCTGATGGAGATGCACACTCCTCTAGATAATGGCTCAGAAATTCCCGATGCAGCCATGGATGGCCTTCATCGGTGCTGATAGCCAAGTCCACAATCCTACCCAGCTCTTCATTCAGGGAGCGCTCTATTTTCAGCCCCCCCGCGGAGAAAGCAGCTTCTAGTCGACGTCGTAGGGTGTGAGAGAATGCTAGATGCAATGAGGCCCATCTAATACTTTCATCTTCATCAAGAGCCATTCTCCGTAAAGTTTCAAGAAGTACCTGCGTGGATAAGCTCGCGGTAGCAAATGCGGCGAATACACGCTTATCGCCACGCCAATGCCCCTTGACCTTGCCAGCGGTAGGGTAATACATATTTAAAAAACTAACACTCTGATCGGAAATTTGGCGAGCCGGATCCAGACCGTGCGCCATTAGCGCCAGGGTCGTAGGCGCTAATATAGGATCACTTGCGATGCTATCTGCAATATCATGGGAGAGTTTAGTTACTTTAATGCAGCGCTGATTTTCCATTCTAAAATTAGGATCAGCTTCAATTCCAGGAACAATTGTCGCGATCCCGGGATGTTTGTTTTCCAAACGTGCAAGTCGAATAGCGAACGAGGTGCCAAAATCTATTACACGAGCTGGTTCGAAAAACTTAGGAGCTATTTCGCTTGCCTGATTTAATATCTCACTGGCAAAGACGGATGAGTAGTAAAATAACTCTTTAGTCAAAAACGAATCTTTCCAAATGACCTTTAGCATAGGTTCTGAAAAGGACTCAGAGAACGCTCTGAAACTAGAGCATATATTTGCGCAAGCGGCCATGAACCGCCAGCACACGTCCATGTGTCCTGAGTCTCTTGCTGAGCTCGTCATAGCCATACGATCACCAATGGCACTACTGATATCACGCAGTTTCTCTTGCAGGTCGGCCCGATTATGCAAATCGGCGTTCTTACCCGCATCACTCAGACTATTGAAGGCTGTAGTCAAATCAGCCCAGTCCTCTTCGAGGTCTAATTGGCCCAGATTTTCAAGTATTCGTTCCAATACCTGACGAGACTCCTCCTGCTTTCGACCGACAGCTTGTCGGTTCGCCCAATGTACCGAGCCAGGAAAGTACCAGCCAGTACCTTCTAGTAAATCAGATGCGCAGCGCTTCCAGCTATATTCACGTTTTAGTAGGGATGCAACTTCGATAGCAGCTTGCTTTCGCGCCTCAAGGTTGCTTGTAATTGCAAGCAAAGCGTCAGCGCACTTATCGATATCTTCTTGGTTCGGCGTGCCTGCAGTCGTGCTGCCGCCAAGATTTACAAACTCAATGCTGTCGAATGAAACCTCTGGGAACTGGTGTTTCAGATCATCAATTAGCATCGCAAGTCCGGATTGACGCGAGCATACAAGGGGGATGCCTGCGCAAAGAGCCTCCCATCCACTCAAACCAAAACCTTCATGCCACGACGGCATCAACGCTACATGACAACTAGCCAAGCGTTGCCTTAGGGCTACTTGGTCATCGGAAAATGGCTCTGCATGAAGAGTAAAAGCAGCATTCTTGCTACCGATTTCTTTGAGCTCTTCCACCACAATTTTGTCGGAGCTTGGGTCTACTCCCCACGCAAAAAGTTGCCCACGTGCTAGCCAGGCCACAGCATCGATTTGCCGACCTCGTGAATATGCTTCTGCGAGTGCGTGGATGGCCAGTGTAGAATTCTTTATCGGATCGTCATCACGATTAAGTCGGCCAGAGATAAAAACTTGCAAATCGACGCGAGGGTCGTGGTGCTGCCACTTAATTTTTTCAACGCCGGGTATCAATGGCCTTACAGGTGATCTTGGTCGATTCTTGGCACTTCGCGCCGATGCGAAATTACGCTGTAGCAGAGGGCCCACGGCAAAAGCACAATCTGCAGCAGCAATGACTTCTCGCTGCTGCATCGAACGTGCAGTCACCTCATCCATGCTTTGCCCTTTCATAAAGGCATATGACGAATAGTCCATATGGCCTATAACGGCTGACTTAATGTCCGTCTCGCTAAGATGCTGACGAAGTTGGTTGGCGCAGTCGACGGCAGCTTGGCCTGTGATGACGTCATGTCCCACAACTAAAACGCCTTGCAATGTCTCTAAGTCTGATGTTGTACAATAGTTGGCAATTTTGTCAGCTATCTCGGATGCGGTGAACTCTTTCTGTTCTATAAGATTTACTCTTACTTCGCATCCTGTTTCCGGCAACCGATTTACAAAACAGTACGTCTGGCTTTCTTTGGGGAGTGCTTGGATCAAGCCTTCTGCTAAACCCTTGTTAAACACATTGAGGCCACCTAAATCACTTCCCCATCGGGTTGCAAGTAAAGCCACTACGTATGCCATCTCGGCTCCTAAATTACTCGATGTGCTTAGGTAGTCACGGCACGTTGTGTACCCTTGATGAGATACTGGGATCACAACGCTGATCAGCTGCCATTACTACATCTGCCTAATCCCAATCACGTATGATATGTGGTTTTGGTCGTTATCGACCATTAAACACTGGTTGGCGATTTTGCTACAGTTTAGCGACAGCACGAGAGCGCAGGTTGGATAGCGAATAACGGCTGCTTATCGCTGATAGCTGCCATCCGCTTATGGCAGTCACGCGGCGAATGCGCTCGGTCTTGACTGTCAAAATTAGGGATTCGCATGGCGGTTGAAGATCCAGGATTTTTTCAAGCGACGAGCGAGCAGCCGCACGGTCAGCAGGTAGCGATAGCGGGTCACCTCGCATCGTTCAGCTAAGCGGTGCTCAAGAAACCAAGCCACATGCTTTCTCTGCCAAGTCCAAGGTGTTTCTCGTTTCCAGCGCCCTGCGATTTCTGCCTGGATTATTTTTGCCTGTCGCACGTGGCGTTGCCGGGTTGCGTGCGAGCCGGTCAGAACGCCAGCCAAGAACAGCTCCATATCGAATGGTCTACTCATGCCCGGCCACCTATGTATGCCGCGATCACGTCAATGCGCCCGTGCCCCAGCTCGAAGCTGATTTGCCTACGAGCTTCACGATCAAGGCTCCTATCTAACTGGCAACAGTGACCGCCATTAATAGGCGCTCGGTGTTGGGTGATTTGCTCATAGCGCTCACATGCGTACGCCGCTCTTAGCTCATGGAAGCCTTTGAGGTTGTGTGCATGCAAGATGTCCCGCGCAGGGCGGATAATTTCTTGCAGAAGTTTCCGGTAGCTTTCGTGCGGCGCAACCAGGTTGTGGCTACCCACAGGCGATACCTGCCGTGAAAACCCAAGCGCCTCGCGAACATCGTCGTTCACCGCAATCCAACGCGGCGCCGAGGCACCGGCGCGACCGCCTTTGGTACCATCCTGAATATTGATCCTGCCTAGCTCGTTAGCCTCACGGCTTAGTCGTGGCAGATCCGCCAAGATGGCCTCACGCAAGCGCATGCCGGTGGCGCGCGCCAACAGAACGATTGCGGCGGCCCGTTGCTGATGATTTCGGCAAAGCGCATGGACGATCTCTTTAACTTGATCGCAGTCTTGGCCCTGAGGTACCGAGTGTCGAATCCCGGTGCGCTGCATGCCCAACGCCTTGCTCGGGCTTGGCAGTTTCACATGCTGATCACCGCGAAGCGCCGCCATGGTTCTGTTAACGCTGGATAAGCGGTTTTGTGCGGTGCTGACAGCAAGGTCACCGCGCCTAACCACGTCGCGCAGATACGCCGCATAGTCACCCAACACCTTCCGATCAATCTGCCGCGCATCATTGAAACCCGGCCCCTGTTCGGAACGGCACCATTCGACGAATGCCTGCCACCGATCACAGTGTGCCTTCACCGTGCCGTAGTGGCC
>NZ_JACVVF010000077.1:0-13018 GCF_016648095.1 Pseudomonas sp. S32 | reverse complement strand
GCCGGGGGCGCTACGCACCCCATCGCGAGCTACGCTAGCTCCTACACAAACACACACCGCTCAACGGTTCTGAGCATCCTTGGCATCCGCCTCGGCATTGCGCTCGTGCACCTTGCGCAGTTGCTCATCGGTAAGGGGCAATTTCTTGGCCGTGTCGCGCAGCATCATCAGCCCGCCGACGATGGAGCCAAGGGCTACTAACAGGATCAGCCAGGCATACCAGGGCATTGTCGTTCTCCTTACGGGATGGCAGCGTAGTTACCGATTTTGATCGGCAACGCGCTTCGTTGGTTCCATGGTACAGCCGTGGCGCGCTTCACCGCTTGGCCATTTCCATCAACCGCAGCCCCCAACCCTGCACCACATCGTTTACAATGCGCGCCGTTTTCGACTTGCCAAGAGACCGTGCCCATGTCCGCCTGCCAGACGCCCCTGATCGTCGCCCTGGATTTCCCCACCCGTGAGGCCGCCCTGAAGCTGGCTGACCAGCTAGACCCCGCGCTGTGCCGGGTGAAGGTTGGCAAGGAGCTGTTCACCAGCAGCGCTTCGGGCATTGTCGAAACCCTGTGTGAAAAGGGCTTCGAAGTGTTCCTGGACCTGAAATTCCACGACATCCCCAACACCACGGCCATGGCGGTAAAAGCAGCGGCAGAGATGGGCGTGTGGATGGTCAACGTACATTGCTCGGGCGGCCTGCGCATGATGGCGGCGTGCCGTGAGGAGCTGGCCAAGCGCAGCGGCCCACAGCCGTTGCTGATCGGCGTGACCGTGCTTACGAGCATGGAGCGTGAAGACCTGGCCGGCATCGGTTTGGACGTTGACCCGCAGGAGCAGGTGCTAAGGCTGGCTGCGCTGGCGCAGAAGGCCGGCATGGACGGCCTGGTGTGCTCGGCACTGGAAGCGCCAGCACTGAAGGCGGCGCACCCGGGCCTGCAACTGGTAACCCCAGGCATTCGGCCGGCGGGCAGTGCCCAGGATGACCAGCGCCGCATTCTTACCCCGCGCCAGGCGCTGGATGCCGGTTCTGACTACCTGGTAATCGGTCGCCCCATCAGCCAGGCTGCTGACCCGGCCCAGGCCCTTGCAGCGGTGGTTGCCGAAATTCGCGGCTAAGCTGGCGCGATAAAAGCGGGGCTGCACGGCAGCCCCCACGCATTCACACCTTCAGCACCAGCTTCCCGAAGTTTTCACCGTTGAACAGCTTCAACAGCGTCTCAGGGAAGGTTTCCAACCCCTCCACCACGTCTTCCTTGCTCTTGACCTGCCCGCTGGCCAGCCAGCCGGCCATTTCCTGCGCCGCCTTGCCATAATCCTTGGCATGGTCCATGACCACAAAGCCCTCCATGCGCGCACGGTTCACCAGCAGTGCCAAGTAGTTGGCCGGGCCCTTGACGGCTTCCTTGTTGTTGTACTGGCTGATGGCGCCGCAAATCACGATACGCGCCTTGAAGTTGATGCGGGTAAGCACGGCATCCAGAATCTCGCCGCCTACGTTGTCGAAGTAAACGTCCACGCCTTTGGGGCACTCGCGTTTCAGGCCTGCCAGCACGTCTTCGGCCTTGTAGTCGATTACCCCGTCGAAGCCCAGTTCGTCTTTCAGGTACTGGCACTTCTCTTTGCCGCCAGCGATGCCTACCACGTGGCAGCCTTTGATCTTGGCGATCTGGCCCACAATGCTACCCACCGCACCGGCAGCGCCAGAAATCACCACCGTGTCACCGGCCTTCGGCTGGCCCACTTCCAGTAAGGCGAAATAGGCCGTCATACCGGTCATGCCCAGCGCCGACAGGTAGCGGGGCAGGGGTGCCAGGTTGGGGTCGATCTTGTGCAGGCCCTGTGCGTCACCGGTGAAGTAATCCTGCACACCCAGGGCCCCGCCAACATGGTCGCCGGCCTTGAAGCCCGGGTGGTTGGAGGCAATCACTTCGCCCACACCCAAGGCGCGCATTACCTGGCCCAGGGCCACCGGGGGGATGTAGGACTTGCCTTCGTTCATCCAGCCGCGCATGGCCGGGTCCAGTGACAGGTACAGGTTACGCACCAGTACCTGGCCTTCGCCGGGCTGTTCGGCGGGCACCGTTTCGTAGCCGAAGTCATCGCGGCGCACGGCGCCGACCGGGCGTTTTACGAGCAGAAAGCGGCGGTTGGTCTGGGTCATGATGGCTCCTAGAGAAGAATGAAAGGGTAAGACGGCCAATTTACCTTGTTGATGAAACGCAGTGCGTAACATCACTGACAAGCATGGTGTCACAAATGCTCATGTGATGATGCTGCCCGCCTGGTCAGCGGCTGACTATGCTCTGGGCTCCTTCACACCCTCACTGGAGCAGGCGATGAGCATGAGTTTTGCGGGCCAGGTGGCCCTGGTCACCGGTGGCGGCGCCGGTATTGGCCGGGCGACGGCCCTGGCATTCGCCTGCGAGGGCCTGAAAGTGGTGGTGGCTGACCTGGATGCCGTGGGCGGCGAAGCCACGGTGGCGCAGATCCGTGCCGCAGGCGGCGAGGCCCTGTTCATCGAGTGTGACGTAACCCGCGAAGGCCAAGTGCGCCAGATGCACGAACACCTGATCGCGGCCTATGGCCGGCTGGACTATGCCTTCAACAATGCCGGCATCGAGATCGAGCAGGGCCGCCTGCCCGAGGGCAGCGAAGCGCAGTTTGACGCGATCATGGGGGTAAACGTGAAGGGGGTTTGGCTGTGCATGAAGTACCAACTGCCACTGCTGCTGGCCCAGGGCGGCGGCGCCATCGTCAATACCGCCTCGGTGGCGGGGCTGGGGGCGGCGCCCAAAATGAGTATCTACAGTGCGTCCAAGCATGCGGTGATCGGCCTGACCAAGTCGGCAGCCATCGAGTACGCCAAAAAAGGCGTGCGGGTAAACGCCGTATGCCCCGCCGTCATCGACACTGACATGTTCCGGCGCGCCTACGAAGCCGACCCCCGCAAGGCAGAGTTTGCCGCCGCCATGCACCCGGTGGGGCGTATTGGCAAAGTCGAAGAAATTGCCAGCGCGGTGCTGTACCTGTGCAGCGACGGGGCGGCATTCACTACGGGCCATTGCCTGACGGTGGACGGTGGAGCCACGGCGATCTGAACCTGCAGCTGTAACTATGTCGCTGAGGGGCAACATTCCCGCGCCCCAGCCTTCATTCAACATGCCAGGCGACCTCCGGCAAGCTGTTAGCGACACGTTCATAGCTATTTGACACTATTCTGACGTCAGGCCCTTGTTCCGGCGCTGGCAACGTTGCCACCCTTGGCCTTCGGCATAACCTGACACACAGAAGGGGAATGGGCATGGGCGCAAGCAAGCAGGGTGTGTTGGCCAACCTGGGCATGGCCCGCAAACTCACCCTGGGGTTTGCCCTGGTGCTGTTGCTGACCCTGGCAGTGGCCGCTATCGGCATTGCTGCCCTGTACAGCGTTGGCCAGCGGTTCGACAGCCTGAGGCAGTTGGCGCAGTTCAACACCGACTTGCTGCGCCTGCGCCAGCATGAGCAGTCTTTTGCCCTCAGCTCCGACATCAAGCAGGCCGAGGCGTTGCGCGGTGGCCTCAAGGGCCTGGCCGAGCGCGCGCGCGAACAGCCGGCGCTGGCGGCAGCGGAAACCGACCTGGCGGCCTACGGCAAGGCATTCGAAGCGTTCGTAGGGGCGGTGCAGGCCAAGGAGCTGGCGCTGGATACCGCCAGTTGGTCGGTATCGAGTGTGGCCAACAACCTCGATGTGCTGCAGTCAGGCCTGGCCGACGATGGGGTGTACATGCTCAAGCAGTCCCAAGGGCAGCAGGGTGGCGAGTTCCTGGAGCAGGCCGCCCAGGTTGCCCAGGTGTCGCGCCTGATGTTGCAGGCCATGGATGAAGCGCGGGTACGCCTGGACAAAAGCCGCAAAGGTGAGGATGACGTGAGCCAGGCGCGCATCCCGCAAACGGTCGAAGCTGCAGCCCTGGTGACCCAGCTGCAGGCGGCGGTGACCGATAGCGGTTACCAAAGCGTGCTGAACGAAGTGGCGGGGCATATTGGGAGCTTTTCGGAAAAGCTCAACGAATACACCGATCAGCTGGCGCTGGAGCAGGGCCTGAAGGGCCAGTTGCAGGCCAGTGCCGAACAGGTAACCGGCCGGGTGGACCAGGCCTACCTGGGGCAGGAGCAGGCCCTGCAGGGTGACCTGCAACGCAATGCGGTGGCGATTGCCGTGGCCACGGGGCTGGCGCTGCTGGTTGGCATTCTGGCCGCCTGGCTGATCACCCGCGCCGTGGTCGGCCCCCTCAAGCACGTGATCGCCCGCGCCCGGCGCATTGCTGACGGCGAACTGGCATTCGAGGCGCCGGCCCCGCGCCGTGACGAGGTGGGGCAATTGATGCAGGCCATGCAGCAAATGGCGGCAGGGTTGTCGGGCATCGTCAGCGGGTTGCAGCAAGGTATCGAGCAACTGGCCGGCAGCGCCCAGGCGCTGTCGGCCGTGACCGAGCAGACCAACCGTGAGGTGGGCAGCCAGAAAGAAGAAACCGAACAAGTGGCCACCGCCATGCAGCAGATGACGGCGACCGTGCATGATGTGGCGCGCAACGCCGAAGAGGCCGCGCAGGCGGCCCATGCGGCGGATGAGAAGGTGGATTCCGGGCAGCAGGTGGTGCGCCAGAGCATGCAGCGTATCGAGCAGTTGGCGGCAGCGGCAGAAACGGCCAGTGCCGGCATCGACAGCCTCAGCTCCGAAATTCACACCATCGGCGATGTGCTGGAGGTGATCAAGAGCGTGGCCGAGCAGACCAACCTGCTGGCGCTGAATGCGGCCATCGAGGCAGCCCGTGCTGGTGAACAGGGGCGGGGCTTTGCCGTGGTGGCCGACGAAGTACGTGCGCTGGCGCGGCGTACTCGGCAGTCCACCGAGCAGATCGAAACCCTGGTGGCCAGCTTGCGCGGTAACGCCCAGCAGTCGGTGGCACAGATCAGGGGCAGCACCGAGCTGGTACGCTTGGCGGTGGCCGATGCGTTGCACACCGAGAGTGCCTTGGGCAGCATTGCGGCTGCGGTGTCATTGATTCAGCAGATGAACCAGCAAATAGCGGCAGCGGCAGAGGAACAGAGCTCGGTGGCTGAAGAAATCAGCCGCAGTGTCACGCAGATTCGCAGCAGCGCCGACCAGGCGGCGCTGGCCATGCAGGGCAGCGCCAGGTCGAGTGTGGAGCTGGCACAGTTGGGCACCGACCTCAAGGGCATGGTGGGCCATTTCCGGTTGTGACCCTTGTCAGCTGCGGCGGGGGTTTAGGATTACCAGTGCCAGGACCCCGGCCACGATGCCCCAGAACGCGGAGCCGATCGAGAACAGCGTCAGCCCCGACGCCGTGACCATGAAGGTGATGACCGCAGCCTCTCGCTCGCGGGCCTCGCTCATGGCCACGGTCAGCCCGTTCATGATCGAGCCGAACAGCGCCAGTGCGGCAATCGACAGCACCAGCTCTTTGGGCAAGGCGGCAAACAGCGCGGCCAGCGTTGCGCCAAACACCCCGGCGATACCATAGAACAGCCCGCACCACACCGCAGCGGTATAGCGTTTGCCAGGGTCTTCATGGGCGTGCGGGCCTGTGCAGATGGCCGCACTGATCGCCGCCAGGTTGACCCCGTGTGACCCGAACGGTGCCAGCAGCAACGAAGCAAACCCCGTGGCGGAGATCAGCGGGGAGGCCGGGACCTGGTAGCCGTCGGCGCGCAGCACGGCCACACCCGGCATGTTCTGCGAGGTCATCGCCACGACGAACAAGGGGATGCCGATGCTGATGGTGGCTGCCAGCGAGAAGCTGGGGGTGGTCCACACCGGCTTCGCGACCTCCAGGTGAAAGCCACTGAAGTCCAACAGGCCCAGGGCGCCGGACAACGCTGTGCCCACCACCAGCGCCGCCAGTACGCAGTAGCGCGGCGACAGGCGTTTGACCAGCAGGTAGCTGAAGAACATGCCCAGCACCAGCAAGGTGCGGTGCTGCGCCGCGACGAAGATTTCACTGCCGATCTTGAACAGGATGCCGGCCAGCAGTGCCGAGGCCAGGGACGCTGGGATGCGTTTGACCAGCCGCTCGAAGCTGCCAGTCAACCCGCAGGCCAGCACCAGCAGGGCGCAGGTGATGTAGGCACCGATGGCTTCGCCGTAACTCACCCCACCCAGGCTGGTGATCAGCAGCGCTGCGCCAGGTGTAGACCAGGCCACGGTGATGGGGGTGCGGTAGCGCAGTGACAAGCCGATGCTGCACACTGCCATGCCAATCGACAGCGCCCAGATCCACGACGAGATCTGCGCGGTGGTCAACCCGGCTGCCTGGCCGGCCTGGAACATCAATACCAACGAGCTGGTATAGCCGGTCAGCATGGCAATGAAGCCGGCGACAATGGCCGATGCCGAGGTATCGGCCAGGGGCCTCAGGCGTGCGGGGGTGGCATGGGGCATGAACAAGATCCTTGTCAGGGTGTAGGCAGTTTTTTCAGACTACCGCCAGCCGCGGCGAGGTTTGTCATACAGCGGCAATTGCTTTTAACCGTACAGTCGCCAACTATTGGGCGCTATTGCACAACTGCTTTGCAGGGGGAGGGGTGATGTACAAGGTGTATGGCGACTACCAGTCGGGCAACTGCTACAAGGTCAAGCTCATGTTGAGCCTGTTGGGCCGGCCCTGCGAGTGGCACCCGGTGGACATTCTCAAGGGCGAAACCGAAACCCCGGCGTTTCTGGCGATGAACCCTAACGGCAAGGTGCCCGTTCTGGAGCTGGAAGACGGTACCTACCTGTGGGAGTCCAACGCGATTCTCAATTTCCTCGCCGATGGCAGCGAGTTCCTGCCCACCGAGCCACGCCTGCGCACCCAAGTGTTGCAGTGGCAGTTTTTCGAGCAGTACAGCCATGAGCCGTACATTGCCGTCGCCAGGTTCATCCAGTTCTACCTGGGCTTGCCCGAAGCGCGGCTGGAGGAGTACCGCAAACTGCACAAAGGCGGCTACAAGGCACTGCGCGTGATGGAGCGGCAGCTGCAGATGACCCCCTACCTGGTGGGCGAGCAATACTCCATTGCCGACGTGGCGCTGTACGCCTACACCCATGTCGCTCACCAAGGCGGCTTTGACCTGGCGGATTACCCGGCGGTACGCGCCTGGCTCGAGCGCGTCAGCAGCCACCCGCGGCATGTGCCGATGGTGGGGTAAGGGGCGGCCCCAGCGTTAGCTGGCAGCGAAGCGTTCATCCAGGTAGGCGATGATGGCCTTGGATTCATACATCCAGGTCACCTTGCCATCTTGCTCGATGCGCAGGCACGGTACTTTTACCCGGCCACCGCCTTCCAGCAGCGCCTGGCGGTGCTGTGGGTCGTTCTTCGCGTCACGCAGGGCCACTGGCACATTCAGGCGGTGCAGGGTGCGGCGGGTTTTAACGCAGAACGGGCAGGCATGAAACTGGTACAGCGCCAGCCCCTTGGCCGCCTCGGCGACGCGGGCCTGGGCTGCCGGCTCGCGCTTGAGCTTGGCTGGGCGGCTGATCAAGTCTGCGAAGACGATGAGCTGGCCGAGGCCAACCCGCAGGGCTTTGACGATCATGGGTCAACTCCTGAAATGAAAAAGCCGACCTGGCAAGGGTCGGCCTGGGGCTTGCAGCCAATCACTTGATCAGGCTGAGGAACTCGCTGCGGGTGGACGCGTTTTCGCGGAACTCGCCCAGCATCACCGAAGTGATCATGCTGGAGTTCTGCTTCTCTACACCGCGCATCATCATGCACATGTGCTTGGCTTCGATAACCACCGCAACGCCTGCTGCCCCGGTAACCTGCTGCACGGCCTCGGCGATCTGGCGGCTGAGGTTTTCCTGGATTTGCAGGCGACGGGCGTACATGTCGACAATGCGCGCCACCTTGGACAGGCCCAGCACCTTGCCTTTGGGCAGGTAGGCCACGTGGGCCTTGCCAATGAAAGGCAGCATGTGGTGTTCGCACATCGAGTACAGCTCGATGTCCCGGACCAGCACCATTTCGCTGTTGTCAGAACTGAACAACGCGTTGTTGGTCACTTCTTCCAGTGTTTGTTCATAACCGCGGCAAAGATACTTCATCGCCTTTGCAGCCCGCTTGGGCGTGTCGAGCAGGCCCTCACGGGAGACGTCCTCGCCAATCTGGCTGAGGATCTCGGTGTAGTTCTGTTCCAGGGACATGGATCTACCTGTGGGAAAAATCGCAAAAACGAAGGTTACGGCGGCGAGGGCGGCGCTGCAAGCGCGGCGTTACTCGTCCCGGCCTTCGAGCATGGTTCGTTTGAGCATCACGTAGACGGCCCCGGTGCCGCCGTGGCGGGCATTGCAGGAGGCGAACCCGAGCACCTGGGGATGCTGGCGCAGCCAGGTGTTGACGTGGCTCTTGATCATGGGGCGCTTGCCGTCCAGCCGCGCCGCTTTGCCGTGGGTCACGCGCACGCAGCGTACTTCGAGGCGTGTGGCTTCGGCGATGAAGGCCCACAGGGTTTCCCGGGCCCTTTCCACGGTCATGCCGTGCAGGTCAAGGCTGCCTTCGAACGGGATCTGCCCCAGCTTGAGTTTGCGCAGCTGGGTTTCCTGCACGCCGTCACGTCGCCACATCAGCTCGTCCTCGGCGCCCACGTCGATGACGAACTGGTCGGACATACCATCGATGACCAAGGCTTTATCGCTGCGCACGGTGGCCGATTGGCGCAAGCCGGCCAGTTGCTGGCGATCGGCCTTGGGTTTGCCGACCTCGGCCCTGTCGTGCTTGATCGGCTTGACGCCGCGCACTTCGGCTTTGAACAGGGAAAAATCGTCGTCTTGCATGATGCCTCCACGTGGGCCGCGTAGTTTACGCGACTGCGCAGTGCAATGCGGAGGTCAATCGTGCTTTTTCATCAGGTGTGGCGACAGGTTCAGCTCCCGCGAACGGCGCAGGCGGATGCGGCTGAGCCGCCAGAACCGCACGCCCAGCCATAACAGCAGCAGCCCTGCGGCGGTCAGTACGCCTGCCAGCGGTTTGTTGGCATTGAGCTCTGCCAGGGCCGGGTAATTGCCCAGCAGGCCAGCCACGCCGGCCATAGCCAGCAGCACGCCAAGCGTTGCCAGCAGGGCCGAGAGGGCAGCCCCCAGACGGGCGCCCCAGTGACGCGGTTGGCGCGGGCGCAAGCGCTTGGCGTCGATACTGCCTTTGAGCTTCATCCCGCTCTCCTCTGTGCCTGTGGGCAGTTGGACTTGCACCGGCCCCGCGGGTTCCGCGCCCTCAGATCAGGCTGGCGGTGGGCGCCACGCAGGCGAAGTTGTCGGCCATCACGGCCATTTCACACTGGTGGATCTGTGCAGCCGGGATCACCCCGTCCTTGAACGCCAGGTCGCGGGTGGCCGAGGCATCTTCCACCAAGGTACAGCGGTAACCATAGTCCTTGGCCCGGCGCACGGTGGTGCTGACGCTGGAATGGCTCATGAAGCCGCACACGATCAGGTCCAGGTGGCCCAGCTCCTGCAGCGTTTCATGCAGCTTGGTGTTCTTGAACGCGTTGGGCATGCGCTTTTCAATGATGGTTTCGCCTTCCAGCGGCTCCAGCCCGGGGATGAACTGGCCGGCCGGGCCCTGCGGGTCGAAGCGGCCGCCCACGGTACCCAGGTGGCGAACATGGATGATTGGCCGGCCGCTTTTGCGCGCGGCGTCGAGCAACCGGGCGATGTTGGCCACGGCCTCGTCCATGCCCGACAGCGCCAGGGGCCCGCTTAGGTACTCCTTTTGCGCATCGATGATGATCAGGCTGGCATGGCTCAGCCTGGCCGGCGGGTAATCGCGGCCAGTGAGGCGGAACATCGTGGTTGGAACGGACATCAAGGGCTCCTTGGTGTAGGGCTTTTATGGGCCTATTCTCCCCTGCCTGCGCGCCAATGGGAATGGTTGACATCGCAAGTGGCGTGGTTACTGGCCTGTGGCTACCTCGCAGGCGATCCGAGGGAACAAATCAGCGGCCTGGGCTGTTAGACTTTTGTACGGTCTGAATTAGGAGTACCCCGTGATCACATCCCGTCTGCGCACGCTGCGCGACTACATCCGTTGGGCGGTCAGCCGCTTCCACGAACATGAGCTGTTCTTCGGCCACGGGGCCGACAACGCCTGGGACGAGGCAAGGCTGCTGGTGCTGGGGGCGGTGCACCTGCCGTGGGAAGTGGCCGACAGCTACCTGGACTGCATGCTCGAAGACGCCGAGCGTGTGCAATTGCAGCACCTGCTCAAGCGCCGTATCGAAGAGCGCGTACCTACGGCGTACCTGCTGGGCGAGGCCTGGTTCTGCGGCATGGCGTTCATCGTCGACGAACGTGTGCTGGTGCCGCGCTCGCCCATCGGCGAACTGCTGGAAAACCGCCTTGAGCCTTGGCTGGCCAGCGAGCCTGCGCGCATTCTGGACCTGTGCACAGGGTCCGGTTGCATCGGTATCGTGGCGGCGGACGTGTTCCCCCAGGCCGAAGTGGTGCTGGGCGACCTGTCGTTCGAGGCCCTTGAAGTGGCCAACCAGAACATCGAGCGTCACGGCTTGGACGGGCGGGTGTACACGGTGCAGGGCGACGGTTTTGCCGGGCTGCCAGGGCAGCGCTTCGACCTGATCCTGTCCAACCCGCCGTACGTCGACGCCGAAGACTTCGACGACATGCCTGCCGAATACCATCACGAGCCTGAGCTTGGCCTGGCCTGCGGTGCAGACGGCCTGGACCTGGTGCGGCGCATGTTGGCCGAGGCGGCTGACCACCTCACTGAAAAAGGCTTGCTGATTGTGGAGGTGGGCAACAGCCAGGTGCATGTCGAAGCCCTGTACCCGGAAGTGGACTTCGCCTGGCTGGAGTTCGAGCGCGGGGGCCATGGGGTGTTCATGCTCACCGCCGAGCAGTGCCGCCAGCACCAGGCGCTGTTCGCTTCCAAGGTGTAAACCGCGTGGGGGCTGTGCCGCGGCCCCTTGTTGGCTAGCGCGTGGCGATCCAGATCAGCAGGCCTGCCTGGAACAGCGCGAACGCTACCAGGCAGGTGATGGTGAAGCGCAAGCCGCTGTCTTCGCGCTGGTACTTGGCCACGCGCTCGTCGCGTTCGCGCAACTGGGCGCTGGTTTCCTGCAGTTGCTGCTCTGCCTGCTGCAACAGTTGCGCAGCCTCCAGAATGCCCACCTGCTGAACACGCTCGCTGTTCCAGGTGGTTGGCAACTGCCCGGCGGTGGTTGCCACAGTGTGCCCCTTGAGTACCTGGCCTTCTTCGTATTCCACTTCCAGGCCCGCGCCGCGCAGGCAGTGGTCACGGCGCAGGCGTGATTCCTCCTGCAGGGCGTCCTTGCTGGGCAGCTTGAATTCATCCACCTGGTAGCCGGGCCACTTGCGTTTGAGCCATTGTGCGGCCTGTGCAAGCAAAAAGCGCCCCAGGCCGCGGTTTACCGGTTCCAGCTGCAAGCCGTGCTCATCCCCGATGCGCACCCGTTTTTCACGGTGGTCCACGCGGATGTCCAGGCGGTTCTGCCCTTTGTGCACCTTCTGGCCGGGCAGCTGGATGTGCATGCGCAGCAGGCTGTGTTCGGTGTCGTGGCGCTCGGCATGGCCGAACTGCACGTAGCGCAGTGGCCGTGGGCCGGTGGCCCGGTCGATGGGCAGGGCGGCCAGGCGCAGCAACTGGTAATGCTCGACGGCCAAATCCGCCCAGGGCAGGGCGGGGGTTGGCTGGGGTTCTTCGGCCGGCTCTGTGGCAGTAGGTGTTGTGGTCATCAGGGCATGTCCTTGGCTATGCCTGCTGTATCGGCAGGCATGCCGCAGACCTGAGGCCGGGCATTACGCAGGCGGCAGGTGCTGGATGAACGTGACGATCTGCTCGCCCAGCTCCCGGGCCAGTGGCAGCTCGGGGTTCAGGTAGCTGTCGCGTTGCTGGCTCATGCTTTTGGGGCTGATGCGCAGCATGTGGTTCATGCCGTCAATCAGTATCAGTTGGGCATCGGGCTTGGCCGCCTTCAGGCGTTCGGCGTCCGCCACATCCACCTGCACATCGTTGCGCCCCTGCACGATAAGCGCTGGCACGGTGAGTTGGGCGAAGGCCTGGGCCGGGTTCTGGCGGAACAGTGTGATCAGGTAGGGCTGCACGCTGGGGCGGAACACTTGGCGCAAGGGCGCCGGCACGTCCAGGCTGGTCTGGCCGGCCTGCAGGCGGTCCAGCAGTTCGCTGCCACGGGCGAGTTGAGCGGGGGGCAGGCGTTCGGCCAATTGCTCGCGCAGTACGTCAGCCATGGGCCGGCCGCTGCCGGCCAGGCTGATCACCGCGCTGGCACCGGCCTGCTCGGCAGCAAGGCTGGCGATGAGTGCGCCTTCGCTGTGGCCGATGAGAATCAGCTGGCCGAAGCGTGGGTCGGCTTTGAGCTTGTGGCTCCAGGCCACGACATCGGCCACGTAGCGCTCCACGCTGAGGTCGCGTTCGTCTGGGGTGGCGGGTTGGCTGGCGGCCACGCCGCGTTTGTCGTAGCGCACGCTGGCGATGTGCTGGTTGGCCAGCAGCAGGGCCAGGCGCTTGAGGTTATCGACCCGGCCGGAAGCGGGGTTGTTGCCGTTACGGTCGGTGGGCCCGGAGCCTGCGATGATCAGCACCACCGGCGGTGGCGTGGCCTGTTGGGGCAGCAGCAGGCTGCCGTGCAATATGCCTTGGCCAGTATCCAGGTCGATGGGGCGCTGCAGGACGGTAGGGGCGGCGGCCTGGGCCAGGCCAGTGAACAGCAGGAACAACAGGGCGACAAGGCGCGGCATGGTGCGGGGCTACTTGGGTAGGGGGATAGCACTTTGACCTTACGCGCAGTGGAAGGTTCTGCGCGGGCCCGCCACGCCCCACGCCCTAAATGTAGGAGCGAGCGCAGCTCGCGATGCGCCGCGCAGGCGGCGCTCGGTCTAATAGGCGCAAACCCTCTTGTGGCGAACACCTGGCAGCCCTCATGCGATTTCAGCCTGGGACCCTTCACCGGTAGAACGCGGTTGGGCTGGGAGGTGGTCAGCGTGACATTT